>REDW01000118.1 GCA_007693325.1 Spirochaetaceae bacterium | reverse complement strand
TGTCCGCTCTATCGGGGAAGTATGTTTGTCACCACTGTTCTTCATCGGTTCATTCCGCTCCAGTCTTGCGGATGGTACTCTGATTGGCCCCGCTTGACCGGGACCACGGCGTTATCCGGATATCGGCGGCACCACCGGTCAGCTATCGCGTAACGACTCGAGAACCGCCTTCGACCTGCATGCAACCTCAAGCGCACTGCTTTCTATGCAGAATATCATGCCATCGCGATTCAGCCGCTGGATGATCGGGCGCATGTCGACCTCGCTTTCGTAAAGCGCGACCTTCTTGTGCGGCAGGCCGGGCCGATATCCGCTGACATGCACGTGGCGGACCCGCTCCCCCAGCTTGTCGAGGAACTCGCCGGTATCCAGTTGATTATAGGCGCAGTGTGCGATATCGAAGGTTACGCTGAGTGCCGGATGCGCAGCGAGCACCTGTTCGAGCTCCTCGGGAGTGCGGCAAAGCTTGTCTTCGCTTGCACCCATGTTCTCGATCGAGAGTGTTACGTTTCCGCTTTCCAGCGCCACAGTGTGAGCGGCAATAACCTCTCCGAGGGCAGCAATGGCGCTTGCGTGAGCCTGATGGCGGGAGACGCGTTTACCCTGATATCCAGGATGGAATGTGAGGACTGGTACACGCTTGTCTATGCAGACGGCGACTTCGTCACCCAGCTGTTCGACGGCAGCGCGGCGTCGATACGGATTCTGCGATCCAAGGCTGAACTCGTTATGGTCCGAATGGAATGTGACGTTACCAAAATCAATACTCTCCAGAAGGTTTTGGCCTGTGGGTTCGTAGAGCATACCCAGGCTCAGCTCGATGCCGTCAAAGCCTGCTTCGTAAACCCGTTGCTGCAGTTCTCTTCCCGAGGAAATGGCTCCCTGGCGAATGTCATCTGTGAACGGACCCAGAGTCGTATATATGTACATACCGATTTCTCGCTTTGCCGTTATGCGATCGGCCCGGTGTCCTGCCGAAACCCGCGGGAACATTCCATGGCTCGTCTGCTCCGCGGCCCACAGTAGCGCAACGTAAGTCATATGTCAAGTCATTCTTGATTCGGCCTCGTCAAACTGCCGAGAACTAAACCACTGCCGCCAGCCCAACTATTGACATGTGTCTCTTTTCATGCTTTAACAATAATTTAACAATAGCTTAGCCGGGCTCTAAGAAGAGGAACAGGGAATAGATGGAAAAGACTACCGACGGCCGTGCAGTAGGGCGCTCTGTGCTCGGGCAAATTGAAGTTAAGCGAGTTACCGAGACCATTATCGAACGGCTGGAGGACGGTATTCTAAGCGGCGAACTGGAGGTGGGTGAAAAGCTTCCCTCAGAGCAGGAACTGGCTACGCAGGCCGGCGTCGGACGCCGGGCAATCCGTGAAGCGCTGAAGGCGCTGGAGATGAAGGGGCTGATCTCGATCAGAAAGGGATCGGGCGCTTTCGTTATTCGAAATGATTTTGATAATTACATCGAGACGCTGTCGCGAAACATCCAGGCCTATCTGCACGTAAACCGTGCAACTCTGGCACATATTCTGCAGTACCGCGAGATTCTCGGCGGCAGCGTTATAAGCATACTTGCCGCACGCCAGAACGAAGCTGCGATAGAAAGAATCGCTGCAACGCTGGCGCGACAGGAGCTTGCCCTGGAGAAGAACAGCGCATCACTGTATACCAAGGCGCACATAGATTACCACCTCGCGATTATCGACAGTCTGGAGAATCCGGTGGTCTCAATGATGTATACTCAGATCATCCGGTTGCTGCAGCCGTACATGAGGCGATCCGGCAGCGATCCTGAAATCATGCGCCAGTCAATAATGGAACACCGCGAGATTCTGGAAGCTATCAAGGCAGGCGACACCACACGGGCGTACACCGCGTTTCATACCCACCTCGAATCAAGCCTGGCGCATCTGCGTACACTGGTCAGCGAACAGGACGAACAGGATTCATGATTCATGTCACCGGGCACCGCGGCGCACGCGACCTAGCCCCGGAAAACACGATAGCCGGGTTTACGCTTGCCGGCGATCTGGGCTGTCATGCGGTAGAACTCGACGTAAACTTGACCCGCGACGGCCAACTGGCGGTAATCCACGACGATTCGCTTGACAGAACTACAGATGGAAGCGGCGCTGTAGCGTCCTACACGCTGCGCGAACTGCAACGCTTTGACGCCGGTAACGGCGAGCGCATCCCGTCATTGGAACAGGTCCTGGAGCATATACGACCGTCTGCAATGCTGGTCCAGATTGAACTCAAAGGCGAGGGAACCGAGTTGGTTGCCCCCGAGGTTGTGCGCCGCCAGGCAATGGCCCAGCGGGTCCGCTTCACATCGTTCTTTCATCGTCGCTTGCTGGAGATCAGGCGCTTGTTACCAGAAGCGCAGACAGGTGTCCTCACCGATACCAACCCGGTCGACCCGCTGCACATGCTGCGGAGCGCAATGGCCGATACCTTTCACGTCAAGCATCCCAGAATCGACCGCTGGCTGGTTGAGCAACTCCATCAAGCCGGCCATCGGTTCGTTGCACTCGGCAAGATTGTCGACAACCAGACCATTGACCGGTTAGTCGAGCTGGAGGTTGACGCAATTGGTTCCGATCGACCGGACCTGGTTATCGAACGGCTGAAACACCATAGCCAGTATCAACCGCCGGGCTGATTTACCGCCTCTCTGGCCGGGGCACACAACGAACACGCTTGACGTTTCTCCTTGACGGCAAACAGAACTCGGTTTATGCTGTTCTCAGATAAGACATATGACTTATCATTAGCCCAGCGGATGGGCACCATTTTGGCTAGGAGGTTTGATATGAAGAACGCATTGCTGGTTGGCACCTGCTTGCTGTTGCTGGCGGGGCTGGCGGCTCCGGCTTTTGGCGGCGGTGGCCGCGAAGCGCCTGAGCCGGGTGTTCTGGAAGACCCGGTAAGGGATGAGTGGACAGGCACCGGGGTGGTTACCTTGTACGCAACTATTGCCGACTACACCGCAGCCACCGGTGAGAGTATAACGGAGTTCTCTGAAGCCCCTTCGCTGGCGCAGCGGGTTCAAGCGGGCGAGATCCCGGCATTGGAGCAGCGATTACCGGCCGAGCCGCTGGTAGTGCAACCCGCACACCGTATTGGCGTCTACGGAGGCCGATTCCGTGAGAGCCATCTTGGAACGCTGGACGAGCTCGAGGATCTGTTTCGAGAGCTGCCGATTCTCTTCGACGCGGAGTTGAACGGGCTAGCCCCCAACATCATCAAGTCATGGGAAATCCAGGACAACGCGCGGACGATGGTGTTTCATGTTCGCGAAGGAATCAAGTGGAGCGACGGACAACCGTTCACCGCAGATGACTTCGTCTTCTGGTCGGAGGCTATTGCGTGGAACGAGGAGCTCAACCCCGCGGGAGTGCGTGACATGCGAATCGGCGGAGAAATGGGGTATTTCGAGAAGATCGACGATTACACGTTCCGCGCCGTATTCCCTGATTCAAACGCTACTTTTATAGACCGCATGGCAAGCGGAATGATCCCCTACGCGCCGAAGCACTACCTTACCCAGTTCCATCCCGACTACACGCCACGGGATCAGCTGAACGCGATCGTGTCCCAGCGTGGTTACAGTACCTGGCTGGACCTTTTCGAAAGTGAATCTGAGTACGAGGAAAACCCGGACACTCCGGTAGTCACCGCCTGGAAGCTCCATACGGGCTCACCGGACGATCCGGTTCAACGCTTCGAACGGAACCCCTACTACTGGAAGGTCGACATTGCCGGAAACCAGTTGCCGTACGTTGACGGTATAGACCGGTTCAACGTCGGTGAGAGTGTTGAAGCGCTGGTACTGCGGGCAGTCGCAGGTGAAACCGACTACGGCGATGCTGAATCGTTTGGGCAGGTTGCAAACTACTCGCTCCTGCGGCAGAACGAGCAATCCGGAAACTACAGGATTGTTCAAATGGTGGAACGTAACCCGCGTGCACTGGGTGCCATCTTCTTCAACATGAACCACCCAGACCCCCAAATCCGCGAGATAATCCGCAACCGAGACTTCCGCCTGGCGCTCTCGCTGGCAATCGACAATCAACGCATCAACAACATTTTCTACGAGGGAACCTACGCGTTGACACAGGGCTACACTCCTCCTCCGGGACCACCGTACCACGGTGAGCGCGAGATCTTTCAGGAAGGGATGACCTACGAGCCGGATCGCGCAAATCAGCTGCTCGATGAGATGGGGCTGCGCTGGAACAGCGCGCGCACACGCCGGGTTACAGACGATGGAAGGGAACTCTCTTTCACCTTTCTGGTACGACCCCGGACTCCGGACTTTGTGCCCAAGGCCGAGATGATTGAGGAGAATTGGGAGGAAGTCGGTGTTGGCATCACCATTCGCCCGGTCTCCGGCGGCCTCTGGAACGAGACGGTGGAGAGCAACACTCACGATATTGCGATGGACCAGTGGGCGTTTGGCGGTAACCTGCCCGAAATCCCCGTCTTCCGCGACCTGGCGCCGCGCGATGACGGCTGGAAGGCCGACCCAGGCTGGGGCCTGTGGGTAGCCACCGGCGGCGATCTGGGGATCGAACCTCCGGACAGCGTTAAGCGTCTGGGAGAGCTCCAACGGCTGGCGTTGGGCGCGACCACCGCCGAAGAGCGGACCAATTACGAGCGGCAGATGTACGAGCTGCACGCCGAGCAGATGTGGTGGTTAGTACCGGTATTGCAGCCGGGCAATCACGCGCAGACCCATTGGTTCTACTTTCACAACCGGTTGCAAAACGTCACGGTCCCCGCTCCGCGGGAGAACTACTACGGAATACCAGCTTCCTGGTACATAGCCCAATAGTTCCGTGCGTTTGACCGGACGTGGTTGAGTAATGTTGAAGCCCCGGCTCATTGGGCCGGGGCTGTTTTGTGTGCCTGATAAGAATCAGACGCGATCTGGATTCGGCTCACTCATTCAAAAGACCAGGCGGACGGATAGTCACGGTCATACTCCAGTTCAGCGTAGTAGATTCCGGATGCCTCGCGCTCCTCATCGCTTATGACTACACCGGTCTTAAACGGACTATTGAGCGATTTTGGGCGCACGCGATGAGCCACAATCTGACGGTTGCCCCCAACGTGCGGCAAAACCTTTGCCTGATCGACCACCGGCAGGCTCACATCGCGAATCGGGATCTTTGCCGCAACGCTATCAAAGACCGTGCGGCAGTTGCTTGCGCGGAACCCAGCGTCAGGATCAATGTCCCACACATAAAGCGGATTACGTTCATGCGGATAAGGGGTGAGGTTGGGTTCATTGCTGAGCAGACGTATTAGCCCATCCGCGCAGCGAAAAGCGGTCACCGGAGCCGCGGTAATCGGTTGTTCAGGATACACCGGTTCGGCCATTGCACCAAAGGGATCATTGAGCTTAAACCACGCCACTCTGCCACCCTTGGGCGCATCCATACTGGCCTTAATGCGCGACATCAAGATGGCACCCTGGCCAGAAGAGATCACTGCTGACTCAAACATGCCGGCAATCGAAAGCGGCCCGCAATCGGTCCATTCATACAGGCCGGTTTGTGGATTGAATGACATGCGCAAGGTAGCTACGCGGCTTGTACGAGCGATGTCTTCATACGATGAAGAACCGATCCATTCGCTGCCTGAACTGTTGAAGGATACCGGCGGGTTCATCGTGAGTACCATGCGCCGAGTCTCCAGCTCACAGAACGGGTAGCCAAGATGGTGATCCTTCTGCCGCAGAGTCTGACGCGGCTGGATGATGTCGAAATCGTCCTCGGAATCGTTCAGTCGCACCTGCATCCACTCAGTAACCGAGACATCCAGCAGCTTCTGAATCGACTCCTTGTAGTGCAGCATGAATCCGGTTTGCGGATCTAACTCGCGAATCTCACGATGCCACATGAAGACAAGTAGG
The DNA here is from genome assembly GCA_007693325.1 of Spirochaetaceae bacterium. GTDB lineage: Bacteria > Spirochaetota > Spirochaetia > DSM-27196 > PWMO01 > PWMO01. The sequence continues at coordinate 12,669 of REDW01000118.1, read as the reverse complement.
CCCGCGTGCAGCGGGACGCTGCCGTTGATCACCGCGCCTTTTGGTACGCCAAACAGCAGTGGGTGCAAGTGCGCCTTGACGTAGTGCTTGCCGTCGTCAAAAGGCATCCAATCGTTGATGGACTTTGCCAGGCAGACCTCGCGAACCAGTGGGCCGTCATACGCACCGTCTCGTATCTGACAAATCACCGATACATTGTCATCAGATCCGCGCCACCCCCTGGTGGTATAGAGCAGAAGAAAGCGGTTCTTGCTTGCTTGGAGACCATTGATGTGCCCAGGGAAAAGACCGTGAGAACGGGTCTCCCCCTCCAGTGTGCTCTCGTGAATCAGCTTGCCTTTGTGAATAAGATTCCTGACCATAGTTTCTCCTCCTACAGCTTGCTCAGTACGGTCTTGTAGCGCGTACACCGGCGTCAAGCGCCAATACGGTGCGGTCCGCGTTTCTGCGAATCAACTCGTCGCGAACGGTTTGAACGGACGGATCGTCCCACAGGTTTGTGAACTCACCGGGGTCGTCGTTCATGTTGTAGAGCTCTCCTGTCCCGGTGCTATGGTACTGCACCAGCTTCCAGGTATCGTCGCGGTACATGGTTGCGCGAGTACGGTTCTTCATACCCAGAGAATCGAGGTACTCTGAGCGCACTGACTCACGATGGCTTTCCGGGTCAGTGAGGCCGGTCAGGATACCCGCCAACGAGCGCCCTTGCATTCTCCCGGGCACAGAAATGCCGGCCAGTTCCAGCAACGTAGGAGCAACATCGGTGAGCTCTGTCAGGGCGTGCGCAGTTATGCCCCGGCGTATAGCTGCGGGCCACGACCATATCAAAGGCACGCGCACCAGCCCATCGTAGAACCGGCAGCCTTTCTGCACCAACCCGTGGTCACCGAGCATTTCGCCGTGATCGCTCATGAACAGGACTATCGTGTTGTCCAGCTGGCCGACTTCCTGCAGCGTCTGTAGCAGCAACCCCAGCTGATGATCAACAAACTCGACCGATGCATAATAGGCTGCCTGCAACGCTTTGCCGCCAAACTCCGATGGATCGGTTGAGGTGGTCTGAAAATCTACCCCCGCAGATTCCAGTTTCCGCTGCTGTTCAATATCCTGCTTCCGAAACAACGGTCCGGGCAACGAGGCGGGGTAGTAGCGGCGGTAGTATTCCCAGGGCGGATTGAACGGCGGATGCGGTTCGAAGGTGTTCAGACACAAAAGCCACGGACGACGCGCCGTGCGCACAAAATGGGCCGCCCGTTCGCCGGCCCATGTCAGGTGATGATGCGCAGGTACAACGTTGTCCTGATCGGGGGTTGGCACAATGGCGCGATCCTTGCGCTTGTCACGAAGATGGAGCACATCTTGCGGATCGAGACCCTTATCGATCAGCCAGCGTGCGTAACAGTGGTCATCGGCCGACCAGAGTGGCCGCGGCGAGTGGCTCCATTCAAATACCCGGAAACCGTCGCTGACGCGGGGCTCCTTCCGATCAGCGCATCCGGCAAGATGTAGTTTTCCCACCAGGCCGCAGTCGTAACCGGCTTCGGCAAAGAGACGGCTGGTCAGCGTCTCTTCTGCGTCACGCGGGAAGAAGTCGTTACCGTTGGTGTTCACGCCGACCGCCGACGGATAGCGGCCAGTCATAAAACTTGCGCGGCTGGGCGTGCAGATGGGATTCTGACAGTAGGCACGGGTAAAGGCCGTGCCAGATTCGGCCAGCCGGTCTAGATTCGGCGTATGCACGTGCGCATTTCCCAGCGCACCGATAGTATCAAAGCGCTGCTGATCGGTACAAAACCACAATATGTTGGGCCTCTCGGTCTGCATCCCATTCCCTTTTCGGTGCGTGAACAGCCTCCGCGGTTATTCGATGCCACGCAGCGTCAGTTCTTCGGCAAAATGACACGCAACCTGGTGCGGCTGCTGCGCCGTTCCAATATCTCGCAACGGGGGCTCGGTGGTGCGGCAGACATCCTTCGCGTAGCGGCAGCGCGGGTGGAAATAGCAACCGCTGGGCGGGTCTGCAGGATTTGCGACTTCACCGGCGAGCACGATGCGCTTCTTTCTGCGAACCGCACGCGGCTCTGGATCCGGCGCCGCCGATATCAGCGCCTCGGTATAGGGGTGCTTGGGCGTGAGAAAGAGCTCCTCGGTTACGGTAAGCTCCACGATCTTGCCAACATACATGATCGCTACCCGATCACTCTGATACTTCACTACCGAAAGATTGTGCGCTACAAACAGGTAAGTCAGTCCGCGCAGCTCGTGCTGCAGATCCTTAAGCAGATTCAGCACCTGGGCCTGAACCGAGACGTCGAGGGCCGAGACCGGTTCATCGGCGATCAGGAAGCGTGGCTTTGGCGCAAGCGCGCGGGCAATTGCGATACGCTGACGCTGCCCCCCGCTGAAGGCGTGCGGATAGCGGTCCATCTTGTTGGGATTCAGATGTACCATCTGCAGCAGGCTTTGGACTCGATCGCGCGCTTCGGACTGGTTCTGCACCAGCTTGTTGATCAGAAGTGGTTCGGAGATAATTTGAAACACCGTCATCCGCGGATTCAGCGACGAGTAGGGATCCTGAAACATCAATCGGATACTGCGCCGCAATTCGCGCAGCTGGTGCTTATCAACTGTAGCGATATCAATCGGATCTGCGTTGTCGAATGAGTAGCGAATACTACCTGCACTGGGGTCAACCGCGCGGATCAGACAGCGTCCGGTGGTGGTCTTCCCGCAGCCGCTCTCGCCTACCAGAGCCAGCGTCTCGCCTTGTTGAATTGAGAAGCTGACCCCATCAACGGCCTTCACGGTCCCTACCACCTTGCGCAGCAGGCCGTGCGTAGCCTCAAAGTACTTGCGCAGATCTCGAACTTCAACCAACGGCCGACTGCTGTTGTCAATATCGCTCATCGTTGATCCTCACCGCCGTAGAGGTGGCAGGCCACCCAGTGCCCCGGCTCTACTTCAACGACCTGGGGCATCGTCACCTCGCAGGTTCCCTGCATGAACTGTGGGCACCGGGGATGGAAAGGGCAACCGGCCGGCGCATCGTACGGATTCGGCACCGCGCCCTTGATCGGCTCAACCAGGGTATGCCCCTTCTGCAGCTTGGGGATTGAGGCCAGCAAGCCACGGGTATAGGGATGCTTGGGATTGTGAAAGATCTGCTCTACCGATCCAAACTCGACTCCCCTGCCCAGGTACATGATCAAAACGTGATCGGCCAACTCGGCGATTACGCCGAGGTCGTGCGTAATCATTATTACGGCCATCCCCAGCTGTGCCTGCATCTGCCTAATCAATTCCAGCACTTGCGCTTGAATGGTCACGTCGACTGCAGTTGTCGGCTCGTCGGCAATCAGAACGCGCGGATTACACGAGAGTGCCATAGCAATCATAGCGCGCTGCCGCATTCCGCCGCTCAGGTTGAACGGGTACTCATCAATCGTACGGGAGGGATGTGGCATTCCCACGCTCTCGAGAATTTCGATAGCGCTTGCCCTGGCCTGTGCTTTGGACAGACCACGGTGCAGGCGAATAGTCTCTATGATCTGATCACCAATAGTATGAACCGGGCTGAACGACGTCATCGGCTCCTGAAAGATCATCGCTATCTCTTTGCCCCGAATGCGCCGTATCTCAGAGCTCTCCTCACCCAGAGCCAAAAGGTCTGTCACCTTTCCGTCGCGGGTGAGCAGGACCTGCCCGGAGACCGTCTTTCCGTGGCGCGGCAATATGCGCAGAATCGACTGCGCGGTGACACTCTTGCCGCACCCGCTCTCACCCGCAATTCCTAGAACCTTACCCGCCTTCAGATTAAAGGAAAGACCGTCTATGGCGCGCAGAGTTCCCTCGCGGGAGAAGAAGTAGCTCTTGAGATCGTGAACGCTCAGCACGTCATCTGCTGTTTCGGTTGCCATTACTCAATACTCCTCACTCCGGTTGAACCGTCAAATGTTAGAATACGGGTCAGCCGCATCTCTCAGTCCGTCGCCAACAAAGTTAAATGCCAGAATAGCGATGAAAACAAACAGCCCCGGCAGGAGCATCCATGGGGCATTGGCCAGTACACGGATGTGCTGCGCATCTTTGAGCATCACTCCCCAGCTGATGGCCGGTGCCTGGAGACCTAGCCCCAGAAAGCTCAGAGCGGTCTCGCCCAGAATCATCGCCGGAACCTCAAGCGTCAGCCGCGCAATAACATAACTGTAGAACGACGGCAGCATATAGCGGAAAATGAGTCTACCGGTAGAGGCCCCGTCGAGCTCCGCCGCGGTAACAAAATCCTCGGTTCGCAATGAGAGGAACTTCCCGCGAACTACCCGTGCAACTCCGGTCCAGCCGATTATCGAGAGAATCAGAACGATGAAGAAGTAAACGCGCGTAAGCGGCCAGTGGATTGGCAAGGCAACGCTGAGGGCCATCCACAAAGGTATAGTAGGTATTGCCTTGATAGCTTCTATGACGCGCTGAATTATGACATCCAGCAACCCTCCGAAGTATCCCGATAATCCACCAATCAGCACTCCCACAAAGAAACTGATCGCAATCCCCAGCAGCCCTACGGTAAGCGATATTCGCGAGCCATGCACTATACGCGAGAAGAGGTCCCTGCCGCGAGTATCGTTTCCCAGAAGCGAGATTATGCCCTCTTCAACACCAAAGAGCCGAAGGTTACCCTCGAGAAAAGGAATGTTCATGAGCCGGTACTGTGAGCCGCGCACGAAGAACCGGATGAACTGCTTTTCAGTTCTGTCTTCTTCAAAGGTGACTTGCCAGGTGTCCGGATCAAGCTGACGGGTTATTGAATAGACGAACGGCCGGAGGTGGAAACGACCCTCGTGCGGATCGAAGAACCGTATCCGCTGTGGCGGTGCCATGGCGTACTGCTCGCGAAATGAGCGCGGGTCGTACGGCGATACAAACTCGGCAAAAATCGCGGCCAGGTACATGATCCCCAATAGAAACAGCGACGCCATAGCCAGCTTGTGACGCGCAAATTTCCAGCGAATCAGCTGCCATTGCGAAGCCACCAGCAACTGCTTGCCTTTCTCATCGATTAACCGCTTGCGGCGCTTATCCCGGCGGCGCTGGATCAAGTCTGCCGGAAAATCGTTAATCTTGCGCAGCGTAGTCTGTAAAGACACCATTCGCCTCCCTACATCGATGAAAACCGGATTCTGGGATCTATCCAGCCGAGCAGTATGTCCGAAATCAGGGTTCCAAGCAGCGTCAGCAGTGTCAGCACAAAGACTATACCACCGGCAAGGTACATGTCCTGCATCTGCAACGCCCGCAGAAAGATCGGGGCCAACGTTGGGAGCCCGAGAACCAGCGACACGAGCATCTCTCCGGTAATCAGACTTGGAAGTGTCCAGCCAATGGTACTGACAACCGGATTGATGGCGATGCGAAACGGGTACTTGTAGTTGACGTGCGACCTCGACAGCCCCTTGGCCCGTGCTACCATGACGTAGGGTTTCTGAAGCTCGTCGAGCAGGCTTGCCCGCATCACGCGTACGATCTTAGCAGTTCCCGCCGTACCCACAATGATTGCGGGAATCCAGACGTGGCGCAACATATCCATGAAGCGGGCCCAGCTCCAGGCAGCATCAACATATTCAGCCGAGAAAAGCCCGATCAGAACCTGGCCGGTCATGGAGTAGACAACCCACAGCATAACCAGCGCAAAGAGGAAGTTCGGGATTCCCAGACCGACAAATGCCACGAACGTGAAGAAGTAATCCGCTACCGAATACTGTCGGGTAGCCGAGAGCATTCCTATCGGGATCGCGACAGCGTAGACAAAAAGAAACGAGAAGAGCGAGATGATCAGACTGTTGGGTATTCGGCGTGCAATTACTCTGCTCACCGGGGCACCCCAATCAAACGACATGCCGAGGTCGCCACGAAACATGCTGCGAATCCAACGTACGTACTGCACGTGGGCAGGCTGATCAAGTCCGTAGCGCGCCCGCATTGCCTCGATGGCCTCACGATCAACGATCTGACCTCGATCCTCCAGCCGCTGCACATGGGCGGTAACAAAGTCACCCGGTGGTGCCTGGATGACGAAGAACGAGATTCCCGAAACGATGAACAGCGTCGGGATCATAAGCAGCATTCTCCGCATCAAGAAGTCAAGCATATTTCACCTCTCTTCCAAGCCAGCCATTCAATGCTGCCGATCATAACATGATAGGACATATGACGCAAGTTAGAAATCGCTGTCCGGGCCAAAAAACTCTCCTATCACTGCCTGCCGAAGCATTCCGGCAGGTAGCGACGGGCGGCACGCTGCAGTCCCTCGAACAGTTCGTTCGGCACCGCGCGGTAGGGAGGACGCATCTCGCGAGTAGCGCCGGGAACAGCGCCCAGCGTGGCCATCGCCTTATCCAACATGAAACCGGCTTCGCGAACAGGCACAGCCCCATACTGATAGAAAGCGTTGATTCGCCATTGAAGCTCGAAAGCCCGCTGCCAGGCCCCACGGCAGACAGCACGGTGCAGATCTAGAATAATCGCGGGACAGAGGCCTGCCAGGTTGGAAAAACAGCCGACGGCACCCAGCCCCGCCCACAGCGCGTATACCTGTTCGTGCACAAAATGCGCTATTCCGGGGCATTCGGTGAGCAGGCTGTTGGTGGCAACAGCGTCGAAGCCGAGCGATTTGGTTCCGCAGACGGCCGGACAGAAGCTCCGGATGCGCTGCAGCAGGCGCCCATTCAGGTTGAACTGTCCACGGCTCCCGGCGTAGACAATTATCGGCAGATCGCTCGCAGTATTATCCACGGCGCGCCAGAATGTTTCTTCGGCTTCACGGTTCAACGGCAGCCAATACGGAGGCGAGAGATGGACATTATCAAATCTCAGCTCCCGCGCGCGCGCAACTCTTCTCAGGGCACCCGCCTGATTGGTCCATGTACATCCAATTCCAGCACTGAGTCCCGCCGCGGCGGCCTGGGCTCGGAAATGGGTTGCCAGCTCGTTCCACTCATCATACTCGAGAGCGTAGAACTCGCTGGCGCTGTCAGCCGTATACACACCGTGAACTCCCGCTGCAGCAAAGTGGCTGACTGCCGCACCCACCGCATCGAGATCAAGACGCCCATTTGCGGTGGTCTCGATCAGAATGGGAGGCCAGATTCCGCCGATTCCACTATCGGGGCGCTCGTAGGGTTGTTTTGCCATCAGCTTGCCTCTCCCGATTGTGCACGCTCGCGCCAGACGCTCATAAACCCTTCAACCTGCATGCGCATCTCCTGATCAAAGCGCCCGGCGATATGCGGCGAGATCAGTACGTTAGGCAGATCCCACAGTGGCGATTCCGGCGGCAACGGTTCATGGGCAAAGACATCCAACGCTGCTCCACGTATGCCGTATCGTTGAAGTTCCATAACCAACGCTTCCTCATCCACCGTAGTGCCCCGACCCACGTTCACCAGAAAAGCGTGAGGTGGCATTGCGGCCAACACCTCTTCTCCGACCAGACCGCGGGTTTCCACCGCCTCGGGCAACAGTACCATCAGGGCATCGGCCGAGGCTACCTCCAGTTTCAACTGCGAGTACGCCAGAAACCGCTCTACCTTCAGATCACGGCCACGGGCCCGTCTGCGATACGCGCAGACGCGTGCACCGAGGCCGGAGAGCTTGCCGATCAGACAGCGGGCGATCGAACCGTAGCCGAGCACGTGCACACTCTTACCGGCCACCGTGGTACGGTGAATCGGGTAGTCATCGATCAACGCCCAACTGTGACGCCGTTGGGCGTCGGTCAACACCGAGAGCGAGCGGGTCATAGCGAGCAGAAGTGCCACAGCGTGCTCAGCCACAGCGTGGTCAACAATACCTTTGCTGTTGCTTACCACAAGTTCGGGGCGCGCTTCACAGACGGACCGGTAGGCATCCAGCCCCACGTTTGGCGAGTGCAGCCAGCCGATATTGGGATAATCGAGTAACAACGAAGACGGCTTCAGATTACCAAGAACAACGTCAGCCCAGCCGAGGTCCGCGTTGCTCGGCCCGTCTGCTTCAGCAAGACGCGTATCGGCATTGCCAAGACTGCTGCAGAGATAGGCATAGTCAGCATCCCTGATTGGAAGAGTGACAAGCACTCGCGACTTCATCAGTAATCGCGCTCCGAATACGGTCGTAACGGGTAGTTGTCGAGCAGCTCGGTGCTGATAGTTACACCCAATCCAGGCAACTCGGGAGGTTGAAGCTCTCCATTGCGGAAATCCCATATGTTGCGGATCGGCTCCTCGGCCAGAACGTGAACCGACATTGGCCACTCCATTGCCATAACGCCGGCGTTGCTGCACGCCGCATGGATGTTCTGCGCCAGCCCGACACCGCCTGACCAGGCGTGAACCGCTACCGGCACACCGTAATGGTGGGCTTGCCGGATAACGTCAACACAGCTGGCGGGACCACCCACCACTGCAGCATCCGGTTGTACTACTCCGTAGGCCCCGGCTTCAAAGAACGGCTCAAACTCTTCGGGACAGCAGAACGATTCACCACCGGCAGTTGGGACCAGCCCCAGCGAATTCAGGTAACGATATCCGGTAACATCGTACGTCATAGCGGGCTCTTCCAGAAACGCGACCCTGTGAGCAGCCAGTTTGCGCATGTACGCCTCGGCACGCGAGTAGTCCCAATTCGCCGATTTCTGTGGCACCGCTATATCAACGAACAACTGTCTGTCCGGCCCCAGCGCTTCACGGGCAGCTGCAACACGTTCAGCATCGCGTTCCAGGTGATCTGCCTTGTCATCCAGCCGTCCACCACAGCGGATCTTGTACGCCTGAAACCCCGCTTGAACAAACTGCTGAACTTCTTGAAGAACGGTTTCCGGTTCCAGCACGCTATCTCCGGCGCTGGCGTACAACAGAACAGGGCGTCGCGTACCGTCGCCCAGCAGGCGCCAAATCGGCACTTGCCGCACCTTGCCGACGATATCCCAGAGTGCAGCCTCTATTGCACTCGTTGCCTGCGCGCCGATTCCGCGCATAGCCCAATAGCGGTTGCGGAACCGTATTTCGGCAAGCGCCGCAGATGGATCGAGTGGATCACCGCCGACCAGATTGCGCGTCAGCCGCTGCAGGGCCGCAATTGTAACCTCGGTGGCGTAACAGCCGCTGTACGCCTCACCCCACCCAACAATCCCGCTATCGGTCTCCAGGCGGACCCAGACACAGTTACGCACTCCGTTGGCCGGGTAATCCGCCGCTGTATGCGGCCGAATGTACGGTGCGGTGAGAGCAACGACAACCAGGTCTTCAATTCTCAATCTATCTCCTGTTGAACGAGTCGCTGCGTTTGAGCCGCCACGTCAGCCGGAAGCTCCATCGACGGCAGCCTGGTGAAGGCCCGCGCCTTCCAGCGCGCCATTGCAGCCGCCTTTATCGACGGAAGCGGCGCTCCACCGCCTGACCGAACAGCCCTTGAAAGCCGATTGATCGATAGCTGAGCATCGTTAACGCGCTGCCAGTTGCGCTCACAAACGGCGCGGTAGAGAGCCACGTACGGTTCGATCCACACGTTGCCCAAACCGGTAATAAGGGCCGGAGCCCCAAGCATCAGCGCCGGTCCATCGTGATGGTCCTTACCCTGTATCCACGAGAAACTGTCCGCATCAGCTTCCAACAGTCCCTGGCTGAAGAGTGCAAAGTCACCCGAGCTCTCCTTGATACCGGCGATCTGTTCATGCTGCGCAAGATCCTGGATTGTCTGCAGGTCGAGAGCGTTATGGGTGTTACCGGGAATATTGTAAAGAATGAGGGGCACAGGCGCTGCATCGGCGATCATCGAAAAATGTCCGCGCAGCGCTTCTTGCCCAACCGGGTAGTAGAGCGGCGCGACCGCCGAAACGTAATCCGGCCCCGAGTCTCCCAACAGGCGTTCAGCCTGTGCCATCTCTCGTATCACGGTGCGCGTGTCCGGCCGCAGGAACGCCAGATACAATGGAAGACTGGCCCCGACAATACCGCGTGCGATTCTGAAAAGCTCAATCCGCTCTTCAGAGCTGAGGTACGGCCCTTCACCTGCGGTTCCTCCGATAAACAGGCCGTGAACACCCGCTTCTACCAGATAGCGTACGTGGCGCTCGAAGAGCGCCTTGTCCAGACTGCCATCCTCGTGCATCGGGCTGATAGCAGCTGCGATGACGCCCTGAATCCGAGTCGTGGTAGTTGACCGGGCCATTGAGTTACTCATAGCAAAGCTTGCTCCTTAGCCAGTGGAGTGGTCGATACATTGTAGAGCCGGAATACGCACGGACCGCGCTGCGATCCGTCTTGCGGCAGGTCCGTATCCAGGTCGCACGGCGTGTCAACCGTCGGCTCACGGCGAACAGGCTTGGTCCGCAATACCAGCCGCGATACGCTGCGAACGGACGCCAGAAAGTACCACAGCGGCAGCGACCATTGCTCACCGTTGTACACCTGGTTGGTTCCAGTACGTTGGCCATCCACGCTGACGGCAAACCGGTGAAGCTCCGTGTCGATATCTATATCGATCGCATACTTTCGATCTGGTTCACAGGAGCATAGCGATGTAAGCCCTCGCCCGTGATGTACGGACAAGGTATGCTCTGAGTCCCACAGCAATCGTAGCGGCACTCTGCCGTGTGGGTCGAGCACTTCGAGGTACAGACTGCCGTTTCCATAGTCCGCCGCTGAGACATCAACATGAACGCGAACCCTGCTCGATTCCGGAAACGGCCGTTCGGCGCGTGCGTATTCGTACGGATCGTCGTCACGGATCAACAGACAGTCCCACTCAAACGTGACGGCGGCCCGCTGCGGACTGAATGTTGTCCAGTCAGCCATGACTCTCTCTGAAGCACCGTGCGAAAAATCATCACTGGCGTGGGTCTCCACGCGTGTACGAATCGGTACCGTTATTCTACTGATCCAGATGTCTTCCTTGTTCATCGAGTAAGTCACCCAGAGGTTGCCGTCCGGGGCGTCGCCGTTTTCTTCGGCGATACCCCGGATGTAGTTAAGCCCGAAGTCCTTGTGACTACCCGCGTAGCGCCGCGGCGACACATCGCCAACAGCACAACAAAGCTCACCAAAATCCAAACCGTCGTCACTGACAGTCAACGCCAACGGCCAACGGTGCTGGTTATTGGTGGTTGGCGTATACAAGAGTGCATACTTGCCGTCCGAAGTACGCTGCCCCCAAACTTTGCCACCGGCGGTCTCAATCGACGGAACCTCGGCTACCTCCTGCCAGGCCTCGCCACGGTCGGCGGTAATACCTGCCAGCGACCACTTCCAGACGCCCACAACCCTTCCATGCGCCAGCGTATAGTAGGAAAGTGCCTTGTAGCGCCCCTTCAGCGACACGTGCGGATCCGCTGGTCCATGCTCCTCACACCATTGCTGCGTCGCAAGTCGATCAGCCAACAGGGCATTGCACGCTTCCACAAAACCGCTGTCACCGCTCCGCTCGTACCAGGGAAAGGGGGTGTTGGCTTCGGTCCACCCGGCGGCATTGTTTAGGTATATGAAGTAGACCGGACCCCAACTGTTGTCGCGATAGATCTCGCGCACTACCCGTCCGATACCCAGTCTCTCGAAAGGTGGCAGAACCGGTGTAGGTGAAAAGCCGTAGAATCCAAGCGTCAAAAGCCTGCCCTGGGGTGCCGTGTAGAATCCCATCCGCTGATGCATCACTGCCCAGGTATCAGACTTTGTTAGTTCGGGATCCACACCAGGATAGTCCCCGGAGGTAACCGGATACTGATCGAATAGCACTCGTGCTTCGCTCCAACGCGTGCCGTCCTGCGAAGTTGCAAGCAGCGTGCGCCCCGGCGGCACATGCTCGCTGATCGGATTGCTCAGGTACTGAAGGTAGAATTGCCCGTTCCAACGGGCAAGCATTGGAGCATGGTTGTATGTCCATTGTTGGACCCCGGACCCATGGCGCTCCGCGCGGATCACCTGCCGACTGTGCACGCCGGCTACCTGCCGTAACCCCCCGTGGTGCAGCTCTATGTTGGGAGAAATCTCGGAGGCTATCCGCGGCAGCTGCGAGCTGTCATCCTGGGCGCGTTTCATGGTATGGAAATCCTTATTGCATTTCGGGTCGATACTGGTTCTGGATCTGATTCTCTTGGAGCAGGAACTCATAGTCCTTGTGTACGCTGGCCTTGGATATTCGCTGAGGACCCGCCATCAGCGACAGGTGATACAGCGTACTACCGGGCGCACACGCAACCGGATGGTAACCACCGGACATGTAAAGTGCATCTCCGGAGCGCAGGCTGTAGGCTTGGTCCATCTCGCCGCTGTCATCAAACTGCCACGTAAGCCCAAATCCTTGCGGCCGCGAAAACTGAAAGAAATAGACTTCTTCATATGGGGCTTCTGTATCCGGGATGTCGTACTGATGCCTATGCGGCGGTACCGTAGACCAGTTTCCAGACGGGGTGCAGGTCTCGCCGGCTAGTAGCATATTGCCTTCGGTGTTATCCGACCAGCATATCATACGCACGCTGCGCTTCCAGTTATCCGTTCCGCGTTCACCAGTGGCAACCTGTTCAGGAGTGATGTAACTGTTTGCAAAGCGTCTGGCCGCGGGGGCACTCCCGATCCCCAGCAAGCTTGCTTGGCGCGCACGAAAACCGATCCGATTTGAGCGACCCACGAACAACGCGTATGG
>REDW01000138.1 GCA_007693325.1 Spirochaetaceae bacterium | reverse complement strand
CGGTTCACGACTACGTGGAGGCTCATCTGGACCGGCCGTTGGAGAGCATCGATGTTCCCCAGGCGTTCACACAGCTTCTGAGCATGGTGATAGGCTTCGGGGTGCGTCTGCCGCCGCGGCTGATCTACGTCGCCAAAGTCATCGGCGGACTGCAGAGTATCGGTGCTGGCCTGGAGCCGCAGTTTCAGCTGCTCACCCATCTCAGGAGCTTCAGTGCGCGGATCTGGGCAAACCAGCTGGGGTCACGGCGTGCCGGTAACCGTTTACTCGACTCGGCACTCAACTGGAGCGATACGCTGCTCGATGCACCGGCGTTTCTGCAGGACATCAGGCGGCTGCTGCGCGATCCGCACATGCGCATCAGCACTCCACAGGCAGATACCGTTTCTGAGACGCTGGACCGGGTCGGTTTTCGTACTACCTTTGCGCTGGTCCTCTCAGCGCTGCTGATCAGCTCGGCGCTGGTTGTGCACGCCGATATTCAGCCTCAAATCAACGGTATTCCGGTGTTCGGTATCATCGGCTTTGCAATTGGTACGGTAATGGGGCTGGTGTTCCTGTTTGCCGGCATTGCACGGATTTTCCGCTGGCACCGTACGCGCTGACTATTGCCGATTGGCGTTCCATCCCGTATAATCCGCGCCATGACGTACTATCTCGGAATCGATCTCGGCGGGACCGTTGTCAAGGCTTCAATCTTTGACCGCAATGGTATTGAAACAGGCAGTAGCGGTGAGCGCACGCGGCTAATCAGCTCCAGCGCGGGGCAGGCCGAACGCGATGTTGAAGAGACTCGTGCACTGACCTTTGCGGCGGTAAAGGGAGCGCTGGAGGCCGCCGGCCTGACGGGCGATCAGATCGCTGCTGTGGCAACCACCGGCCACGGCAAGGGCGCCTACATCGTCAACCGTGACGGCGGTTTTGGCCCCGGCATTATCTCAACGGACACGCGCAGCATCGAGGTATCAAACCGGTTGCAGGAGCATCCGGATTTTGACCGGCAGGTCTACCAGCGTACGCTGCAGCCGCTGTGGCCGGCGCACACGGCAACGATACTCGTATGGCTCAAGCAGGCGCAGCCGGAGACCTACCGCAGAATCGGCAAGATAATGCTGGCCAAAGACCTTCTGCGCCATTTTCTGACCGGCGAGGTGACTACCGAGAAAACCGACATCTCAGGAACCGGACTGTGGAACAACGTGGAAGGACGGCTTGACACCGATGTGCTTGAATTTCTCGACATTGCCGAGATTGCCGATGCAGTCCCAACGGTGCACGCTTCTCACACTGTTGTCGGCAGCGTGAGTGCAACAGCCGCTGCCGCCTCGGGGCTACGCGAGGGTACTCCGGTTGTCGGCGGGCTGTTTGATGTCAACGCCTGTGCGCTGGCAACCGGTCTGCAGCAGCCCGACGAACTGGCCGCTGTTGTCGGCACGTGGAGCATCAGCGAGTTTGTGACTCGTGACATTTCTGCGCTGCGGGCGGCCGCCGAGCGCTACGTGATCCAGGCGCACTGCGTGCCGGATTACTGGATGGTTCACGAGGCCAGCCCGACGTCCGCCAGTAACCTGGAGTGGTTCATCGGCACCCTGCTGCCCGACATCGCTGAGCATGAGCGCTTCGACTACTGCAATTCGGTGGTGGCCGCTACCTCCGACAGCCACGTCACCTTCTTTCCGTTTCTCTTTGGTGACGACCTGGGCGCCAATGCCACCGGCACGCTGTGGGGCCTGCGCGCGGGTACCACGCGCGACCAGATCATCCGTGCGGTATACGAGGGAGTCGTGTTCCAGCATGCGCGTCATCTCAATCGGTTGCTCAAGGTGGTGCCAAAACCAAAGCAGATTCGCTTTGCCGGTGGTGCCACACGGTCGGACGTCTGGATGCAGCTATTTGCCGATACACTCGGGATACCGGTGAGCGTCTCGCCGGCAACCGAGCTGGGAGCGCTGGGCGCCGCGATCTGTGCCGCCGTAGGCGTGGGGGATTACGCTGACTTTGCTGATGCCATGACCTCCATGACCGCAACGCGGCACACGTTTACCCCCGACGCTGAGCGGGTGGATGCCCTCCAGCACCGGCAGCAACGCTTTGATCGTGCGGTACAGGACATGGCGCCGGTGTGGAGCAGCCATGCATCGGCTTAGCGACTGCCCGCTGGGAATCTACGAGAAGGCGTTGCCGCCGGGTGACTGGCCTGCGCTCTTCAGCCGCGCCGCTGAGCTGGGGTTCAGTTTTGTGGAGATGTCGATCGATGAATCCGATCAGCGGCTGGCGCGATTGAGGTGGTCGGCGGCCGAACGGCGCCGATTTGTGGCGCAGCGCCAGGATGCCGCGATTCGGGTGCCAACGATCTGTCTCAGCGCCAACCGCCGGTTTCCGCTCGGCAGCAGTAACCCAGAGACGCGCAGAACAGGAATCGAGCTGATCCACAGAGCAGTTGATCTCGCCGACGACCTCGGTATTCGCGTTGTCCAGCTCGCCGGTTACGATGTGTACTACGAACCGGCGAGCGACCAGACCAGGCAGTGGTTTCTACAGAATCTGCGTTGCGTAGTGCACTACGCCGAGGCGCGCGGCGTGATGCTGTCGATGGAGATCATGGATACGCGGTTGATGAGTTCGGTGTCGCGGTTTCTCTGGTACCGCCAGCAGATTCCGTCGGCCTGGTTTTCGGTGTATCCCGATCTCGGCAACCTGTCTGCGTGGAATGACAACGCCGCACAGGAGCTCGAGCTAGGGCTGCAGATGGGCCTGGTTGCCGCGGTGCATCTGAAGGACACGTTGGCGGTCAGCTGTGAATCCGAGGGCAAGTTTCGTGACGTTCCCTTTGGCGACGGCTGTGTTGATTTTGCCGCATTGTTTGCGGTGCTGAAGCGCCACCACTACAGCGGAGCATTTCTGCTGGAGATGTGGAACCGCGGCGAATCCGATACCCGCAGCGTGGCTGAAGCCAAGAGCTGGATCGAAGAGAAGATTTGGGCGGCAGACCAGGCAGCGGATCCGGTCAATCGCTCTGCGATTGAATAAAGCGTGCTATCCCGGCGTGATACACCTCGGGATCGTCCCACATCGCCATATGACTGCCGTTCGGGCAGTGCAGGTAGCGGCCGTTGGGCAACTGCTCGGCCATCCAGCGCATGTGCACCGGATCCATGGTGTCGTGTTCTGCGGCAACCACCAGGGTTGGCACAGCGATTTGAGCGAGATCAGCGGAGCGGTCCCAGTTCTGCAGCTTTCCGCTGATGCCGAATTCGCTCGGCCCCTGCATCGATACGTAGAGATCCTTGTTGATCTTCTCGAAGGCGGCGTTGACCGGCTGGGGCCATTGCATGGCGGGCTGACGCAGCACGTGCTGTTCGTAGTGATGCGGGACGAGCAGGTCCATGTATTCGTTGCTTTCGTAGTCGCCTGCGGCTTCCAGCTCACGAATGCGCTTCACCACCGCGGGATCCATCTGCGGCGCCAGCACTTCATCGGCGTAGCGCTGGTACTCGGGGCAGCTGGACATCATGTTGGAGATAATCAGTCCTTTCAGGGCATCCTGATGCGCCAGGGCGTACTCGATGGCGAGTATTCCGCCCCATGAGTGCCCCAGCAGAAAGAAGTTATCCGGGCCCAGGCCAAGCGCCGTGCGTACCTGTTCAACCTCGTCGACAAAGCGCGGGATGGTCCAGTACGCGCGGTCAGCAGGATTATCCGAGTGATGCGAACCGAGCTGATCGTAGTAGATGAACTCGATCTGCGCCGGAAACCAGGTCTCAAAACTCTTGAAATACTCGTGAGTGGCGCCGGGGCCGCCGTGGAGCAGCAGTAAGCGCGTGTGCGGGTTAGAGCCGTTACGCTGAGTCCAGACCTCCATTGTGCCGCCCGGAGTCTCGATCGGTATGCGTCTGGTCTGTGGTGGTGCCATCAGGTACCTCCCGTGGTGTGTGATAGTGCAGCTACAACAGGTAGCCTGAGTCTAGCTCAAATTGTGCCTTCTGCAGTTCCGTGTGCGCCAATTCTATCAGCTGGATCGGCAGGCGATTGCCGGAACAGGTCAACGGCGGCGGCTCGCTCAGCGCACGGCTGCCGTAGGCAAAGACGTGGTCGATAGCGCGGTTGGCGTTGGAGAAAGCGTTGCCGAAAGGCAGCTCGGCGGCTGCGCTGAACATCTGCCCTGCAACCCGAGAGACCCGCTGTGAGATAGCGGCTGCCGCGGCGTGGTTACCGCTGCGTGCGGCCGCCAGCATGTCGGTCAGCGCAAAAGCAAAGCAGTTTGCCGTGGACAGCAGGAATCCGTTGTAGGGTCCGCCCGAGGTATGATGCCAGTGCGCGTAGTCCTGCTCGGCACCGCGAACCAGAAACACGTTCTGGTAATCCAGACCGGCTGTGGCTACCGTGTCCGATCCGCTGGTATCTTTGAACAGGTAGAAGTTGGGGTAGCGCTGCGCCAGATCCGCAACCGTCTGTGGGGTCATTTCGTTCTCGGTAACCTGCGGCAGCTGGTAGATCGAAAGCGGGTAGCCGAGTTCGGCCACCTGGGCCAGCTCGGTGTGGATTTGGTCCTGCGCTATGTCTGATCCTTTGGGCGGGGTCACGGTGAAGCCGCAGATACGCCGCTGCGCCAGCGCGCGTGCGGCGGCCACGGCATCTCCCGCTGATAGCTGCAGCTCTGCGGTAGCATGCTGGATTGCGCTGCGAGCCTCACCTGGACCGGTGCGCAGCACGCCCATCATGATCCACAGATCGAGCTCGGAGGCAATTGTGCACAGCTGCTGCACCAGCTGTTGCTGCTGCTGCTCGGTCATTTCCCAGCCGTCTCCGGTGGATCCCGGCGCCAGAAACGTGCGGATCACCGGTGAGAGATGGACCAGATGCGCCCGAATGCGTCCGATATCGATGCTGCCGCGGTCATCACGATAGTGGGTCAGAAGAGGACACCACAGTTCGGGGATACCGTTGGCAAAGAGTTGTGTTACCATGGCGGATCGAGATCGGGCAACGTCGTTCTGCATCGCTTACTCCTGTGCCTCCGCCGGCGCCGGCTGCTGCAGGCCATTGCGGCTGAGCAGCAGCGTGAAGTGCTCATTATCGGAGATCTCGATCTCTTTGTACACCGCGTGTTGCACAACCGCGGCGTCCGCGCTACCGTGATGCGTCAGTACGAAGACGTTGGGACGAAAGACGGGATTACCGTCATCGCGTGGTGGCAATTCCGATACGTGAAGAGTAACCTCCTCACGGGAGGGGAACTCAATGATATGCACGTCATCGAATTGGCGGTAGTCGAAGGCGTCCATGTCGCTGTGGATGCGACGGCCGTACCGCCCGACCCGGTTGCCGTTGTCATCCTGGACAAACACGTCGCGGCCCTCTTCTACAATCACCAGAGCGCGCTGGCGGGTTTGCAGCTGCTCGCGTTGCTGCGCCAGCAGGCGCGACAGCGCAGCGCGGCTGTGCCGGTACTCGTCCTTGACATCCACCACAAACAGATGCTCCGCGCTGCGATACTCGCGGATCGGGCTGTCGATCCAGCGGATGCGCTCGTTGTCGTGGTCCGGATCGAGGTTGATAGTGATGCGCTCTGCGGCCTGGCTGAGCAGGTTTTGCGACACTTCATCGCCCCAGTTGTTGGCCGTGATCAGGGTGATCTGTTCAGAGGCTGGATCTGCCAGGTAGCCGTATGCCAGCATCGAGTGGTGGCGCTGCGGCGCAAGGTAGCCGAATGCTACCGGGCGTCCCTCGGCAATGGCAGCAACAATGGAGTCCACCTCGGCGCGCAGCGCCTCGAGCGATTGCGGCTGATCGAACGCGTAGCCGTTCGTTACAAAATGGTTGAATACGATGTCATTCTGCAGCATGTTCATCTGCTGCTGTATGCCACGGTGTGATTCGCGCACGGCGTAGATAGAATCGTAGAACGAGGGCAACAGCTGCGGGTCGCGCATGAATTGTAGCTGAGATCCGCTGAACGCGTAGCAGCGCCCGATCGCGCCACCGAAAAACCCATACGCGACGTGCAGCATCAGAGTCTGCTCTTCGGGCTGGAGTTCGCCAAAACGCTCGTCGGCCCACGGAAACAGGTTCGCAGAGTAGGGGCGCGCCGAGCCGTGAAGGCTGCGGGCGTTGGAGAAGCGGAAATTGTCCCTGCCCCAGACAAAGTCGATAAACCCGATCTCGAGTTGGCGGGTGCACGTTCCGGCGCTGGTTGCCAGAGTCAGTGTGAGCTCGTAGACTCCTGGCTGCTGGAATGGTCTCAGCGCGATTCTGACTGGATCAGCTCCGCCACCGGCAAAGGTGGCGCTGCTGCTATCGCCGGATAGCGTGACTGTGTCAACAACGAGGTGTGGATCGCGTATAAGCAGCTCAAGCAGCAGCGGACTGCCGCTGCGTGAACCAATTTCGATTTCGAGCTCTATGTCGTCGGACCGGCACAGATCTCCAATCTCCACGGCCGCTGCCAGGGCCGCCACCAGCCACAGAACCAGAATGAAGCCGGCCAGCGGGCAGAAACGCCTTTCCATCGGTTTCATACAGCTTCAGTATACCACAGACCGTGGCCGGTTGGCGCAGCCGCTTAGCTGACGGCTGATTTCAGTACACGCTTTGCTATCTTACATACCATGGTGTACGCCGGGTCAAAGATGTTGCCCACGTCGTATTCGACGCACTGCCCCATCAGGATCCTGGCTCCGCCTGCATCCAGCCCAAACTGCCACTGCAGTCGACGCAGCATCTCGGTGGTGGCGTGTTGCAGCGCCTGATCCAGCGGCCGGGCGTTACCAACGGTGAAGATGTAGTTCTGGTCCTCTCCGCCGGGCCAGTGCGCGTTGGTGTCGCCGCAGATCCGGACCGTGAACTGCACGTCACACGATATCTCCACACCGGTACCGCCTATCTCACCGTCACTCTGCAGCGCGTGGCAGTCCCCCAGGTGGAACAGCGCCCCGGGAACGAAGACCGGGAAGTAGACCGTAGTGCCTGCGGCAAAGCCGCGGTAATCCATGTTGCCGCCGTGTTCGCCGGAAGTGGCCGTGGAAATAGCCTGCCCCAGCGGTGGGGCTACGCCAAGGCAGCCGATCATCGGCGCCAGCGGCAGGCTGATCGAGCCAATCGAGGTATCGGCGGGTTGCACCAGTGTGGCTGTCCCGGCGCGGTTGTCTATGCGCCAGCTGGCCAGCAGCTGGTCGTCTGCTGGCTGTGACACGGCCAGGAAGTCCGGATCGAGCACGTTGGGCGCTATGATGGTGCGCGCCCAACCGTACTCGCGGTTGGGTACAATGCTGTCTATAGTCACTTCCAGGGCGTCGCCGGGCTCGGCGCCTTCGACATGAAACGGCCCGGTCATAGGGTTGCCCATCTCTGCAACGTGCGCGCCGGCTGCGTCGTAGCCGTGGGCACAGAGTGTCGAGGTAACGACGCTGTCCCCCTCGGCTATGCGCAAGACCGGATCGTGCGTTGCCAGGGTTGGGTGGTAGTGCGAAGGAGAGAATTGGTGCGTTGGCATTGTGCCTCCTTTTGGGGCAATTGCGGCAGGTCGGTTCGGCGTTCGAGCTCGCCGACACTACCAGCGAATGACTCTGGTCCGGCCTTAAACTATACGGAGTGGTGCCGAAAATGTTGTTTGGTCGAGATGGGCGCGTCGTAGCGCGCCGCAGACCACCGCAACATGGCCAACAACATTTTCGGCACCACTCGATAAACTATAACATATCAGCGCGCGCTGCGAGAGTGTGCGCTACGCTGCCGCCGCGCGGTCTGGATGACCTCTACGGTCTTGGACCACAGCCCGAGGTCTGCAAGCCGCGAGAACGGTATCCATTCGGCGTGCTGGGCGTCATCGGCGGCAACAAGGTTTCCCGCGCGCCACTCGGCCCAGAAATCGATCAATGTATAATGGTAACGCGTGCGGCCTTGTTCATCGGGAATAATCGCGTCTATGACTTCCAGAAACTGCGGCTCGGCAATTGTGACGCCGGTTTCTTCTTTGACCTCACGGACAGCGGTCTGCCGCACGGTTTCTCCCAGCTGCTGGGCTCCCCCCGGAAGACTCCACTCGCCGACGCGCGGAGGGTTGCCGCGGCGGATCAGGAGTACCGTATCGTGGTGGAACACTACTACGCCAACCCCTACAAACGGCCGGCGAGGGTATTCGCGAAGGTCTTCAATGGCGTCTGTGGGAAGCTGTGCTTGCTGTTCTCGATCGGGCACGCGGCAGTATAGCACGCCTGTGGGGTTGCGGACACGGTTATCACTTGTTCAACGGGGGCGCAACGTGGTTACCGTGTAAGCTGCGACAATCAGCAACACGCCGCCGAGCATCTGCAACCGGCTCAGACGTTCGGCGAAGACCAGGAAGGAGAAGAAGGCGGTCAGGAACGGGCGGGACAGCTGCAGGATATTGGCAAGCGAGACTCCCAGCGCGGGTACCGAACGGTAGTACAGCGAGTGCCCCAGACCGATACCGACCAACCCCGAGAGAAGCATGAGCGCCCACAAGCCGGGAGAAGCGGAAAACTGCCACTGCGCACCGTGTGCGGCCAGGTGGCTGAACAGAAACATCGGCGTGACAAAAGTAATCACCGCGGCATTTACAAAAAATGGCGAGTATCCGGGGAGCCAGGCGCGGACCATCGCGGTGAGCGCAGCCCACGAGAGCGCAGCGCTGAGTACCAGGGCAACACCGGCAGCCGACACCAAACTGCCGGCCGAGCCTTCGACGGAAACCGTCATGACTACACCAACCACCGCCAGGGTCACCGCGGCGTGAAACCGCGGTTTTCGCAGCAAGGGGCGTTCATCAGCAAAAAACACAAACCCCAGCAGCACGCCGAATATTGCGGCAGATTGAAAGATCAGCATCGCCAGCCCCGGAAGCATCAGGTAGAGTGATCCGGTGAAAGACGCCTGAAAGCAGAAGTTTGCCACCGCGATCAACGCCATTCGAGGCAGCAGATGGGTCAGACTGGCACGAATCCGCGCGCGCTCAACGGTGGTAGCAACCGAGAAGAACAACGGCCAGAGTACCAGCAGCGCAACCAGATAGCGCGCAAAGGTCTGAAACATGACCGGAAAGCCACTGCCGACGTAACTGATCATTACCGGAGTGATTGCCCAGATTACCGCTGCGCTGAGATTGAGAAGAATAGCTCTGCGGTAGGCGGTCGGCATGCTGAGACTCCGGAGCGGGGCTGTTGAATGCCCCAATGTAGCACAGGACGGACTTGCGCGATAGACGCCGGCGCTGCGCAGGGGCGGCCTGTGGGTCGATAGGGCAGCGCCTGGCATGGTATACTGAAACCGCTTGCAGGTAAGGAGGAACGATGAATGCACGATTTGTCGGCTTCGGAACGTTGGAGATAGATGGACAACGGTTCAGTGAAGACGTGGTTGTGCGCGGCGGATCGATCGAGCCGCGGCGCAAGGAGGCCTCGCGGGCATTGAAGGCGCGTTATGGCCACACGCCACTCTCCGAGCATGAACCGATTCCGTGGCAGTGCGCAACACTGATTGTGGGGACCGGCGCCGACGGCAGGCTCCCGATCACCGACACGTTTCGTTCTATCGCGGCCGAGCGTGGAGTCAAGATAGTGGCGGTCCCTACGGAGAAGGCGTGTCAACTGCTGAATAGCGCTGACCTCAGTACTACCAACGCGATCCTGCATCTCACCTGCTGAGGCGGGCAGCCGGCAAGTGGCTCTCAGACAGCAAAACCTGCAACCAGCGCGGCTGCCACAATCAAGGGGGCCGGAATCTTGCGCCAGAGCAGCAGTACGATTGCCAGAGCGGTCACCGCCAGGTTATCAAGCTGGAATCCGCTGGCCTGCATCAGAATCACTGCTGCAGCGGCGATCAACCCTCCGGCCACCGCGCCGATTCCGCGCAGCGAAATCCGGATAGCGCGGACCTGTTTCAAGCTCTCCCAGATCGGATAGACAAAGTAAATCAACAGTAGTCCCGGCAGAAAGATACCGACGCCACCGGCGATAGCTCCGGCTACCTGAGAGAGCGCGGTGCCTCCGCGCGCCGCCATACCGCCGGCGTAGGCGGCGAAACTGAACATCGGTCCCGGCAGCCCCTGCACCAGGCCGTAGCCGGTCAGGAACTCCTGGTTGCTCATGTACTGTCGCACGTGCACGAGCTCGCTGTGCATCACCGGCACCACTACCTGCCCCCCGCCGAACACCAGGTAGCCGAAGCGGTAGAAGTTCTCGAACAGCTGCACCAGGCGGTGTTGGGTCAGGGTGGCCAGTGCGATCCCGCCGACCGCAAATAGCGCAAAGAGCGCCAGGTAACGATACGGGGGAGCCATGCGGACCGGGTTCCACATGCCGGGCTCCCGCTCCAGTACAACGCTTACCAGTCCGCCGGTAACCAGGACCGCCGGAAAGATCCATGGCGATCGGATGAAATAGGTTGTGACCGCTCCAAAGAGCATCAGCAGCGCGGTGGGCAGATCGTAGACTACCTTGCGGCCGATCCGGAACGCCGCCACAATAATGAATCCGACCGCCATTGGCCCGATGTAGCGAAGCACCTCGAACGGGATCTCACGCTCCGCCAGGAACTGATAGAGAAACGAGAGCAGCGTCATCATCACCAGCACCGGCAACGCCCAAACCAGCATTGTGAACAGCGCCAGCAAGGGTCCGCCGGATTTGTAGCCGATCGAGACAATTGTCTGGGTGCTGGTCGGTCCGGGCAGAATGCTGCACAGCGCGATCAGCTCGATCAGGTCGGTCTCACTCAGGTAGTTCCGTTTGACCACCAACTGGTCGAGAAAGACACTCATATGAGCTTCCGGGCCGCCGTACGCTCCCAGCGAGCAGATTAGGACGTCGCGCAGGAAAGCCGGCCACCCAACGCGGCGCGCATTGCTTTGCGTATGGGAGGTTTTGGCGCTATGATCATACCGCTGCTTGATACGGTGTCTCCTGTCGCACGTTGTAGTACGATAGCCAATGCCGATAGCAAGCGTCAAGGACAGTCATGAGTAGCCAACCGCGTTCCCAGGACCGTTCATTCTCACGCAACCTGCAATACTACAAGTTCTGCGCCTACGGCTTTCTCAAGAACCTGCGCTTCTACGAGCCGTTTCTGATGCTCTTCTTTCTGGAGAAGGGGCTCAGTTACGCGCAGATCGGCGGTTTGTACGCGGCGCGTGAGATCTTCATCAACGTGATGGAGATTCCATCCGGTCTGATGGCGGATGCGCTCGGCAGGCGGATGACGATGGCGGTGTCTTTCCTGGCCTACATTGGTTCTTTTGTCGTGTTCTATTTTGCCGCCGACTACTGGCTGCTCTTTGCCGCGATGGCGGCGTACGCGTTCGGGGATGCCTTTCGCACCGGCACCCACAAGGCGATGATCTTTGACTACCTGAACTCGCGCGGTTGGAAGCACCTGCGGACCCACTACTACGGGCACACGCGCTCCTGGTCGCAGCGCGGAGCAGGGGTCTCGGCGCTGATAGCCGCGGCGCTGGTATTCCACCACCGGTCCTACGCGCCGGTTTTCCTGTTCACCATCATTCCCTACGTGCTCGACCTGATCCTGATCATGACCTACCCCGCCAATCTGGACGGGCCGCGCCACGGAAGCAACAGGACGGTGCGCGACGAGTTTGCCGCGGTGATCGGCTCGCTTATCGCCAGCATGCGGAACCCGGCGGCACTGCGCGCCATATCAAATCAGGCGCTCTACAGCGGCTATTACAAGGCGTGCAAGGACTACCTGCAGCCGATCCTCAAGTCGGTTGCTCTGTCGCTGCCGCTGCTTGCCGCGCTGGCAGGGGAGGAACGCACGGCCGTGGTAACCGGGCTGGTCTATTCGCTGCTCTATTTTGCCACCGCTGCCGCCGCGCGCAGGTCGGGCAACCTTGCTGATCGCTACGCCGGACTCGCGATTCCGCTGAACGCTACGCTGCTGATCGGCGTCGGCTTCGGGCTGCTCAGTGGCGCGTTCCAGCGGCTCGGCCTGCCGGCGATAGCGGTGATGCCGTTCGTTGGTATCTACCTGTTGGAGAACCTGCGCAAGCCGATGGGCATTGCCTACGTCAGTGAGCGTATGAACGAAGAGTCGCTGGCCTCGGCGCTGTCGGTGGAGTCGCAGGCCGAAACGCTGTTCGCCGCGCTGATCGCGCTGCTGCTCGGACTGTTCAGCTCGCTCTTCGGCCTGGGAATCGGCCTCATGCTGGTCTCGGCGTTGTGCGGTTTGACCGGCTACCTGATCCGACTGCCGGTCGAGGACGCGCCGCTGGAACTGCCTTAGCGCTACGATAGCGCAGATTGCTGGAAATTCAGCCGGCGATAGGATAGAAATAGCGGTATATGCGTCGCTATCGACCGGTCCGATCGAGACGCCGTGGACGGCGGCGGTCGGCAAGGACCTACACTCTCACCGAGCTGCTGCAGCGCCAGCCGAAAACGCTGCAGAAGAACGCCGAGTACCCGCTGTTGCTGATCTACCTGCGTAACGCGGCAGAATTGCAGCGTGTTCGACTAGGCCGGGGCCCTTTTCGGCTGCTGGACGATGCGCGTATCGAAGCGCACAATCTCACGCACTTCTATCGCACCTATCGGCTGCCGCAGCATCCGTTCTTCCCGCACTTTCTGCGCATCAAGCGCGGCTACCTGGCCCAACGCGAGCGGATCCGCCAAACGCGTAATCGCTACATTCTGGAGCAGATGCGCGCGCTACCCGTGCCGGTGGTCGGGTTTATCCGATATCTTGGTTATCTGGAAAACCACTACAACGCCGCCGCCGCGCATCCGTTGTGGGATCAGCATCTCTATCCGTCGTCCAAGAAGCAGGTGCAGCAGTACCACGGCTACAGCCTCACCGAGTGGATTGAAGTGTTTCACGGTCACATGCGCAGACTCGAGCAGCGCTACCGCGCGTTCAAAGCAGTAACCGGTGAGCGGCTTGTGGCGAGCTTCATCCTCGAGTGCGTGGCGCCCGAGTATCCACCGCGGCGCCCCGACCCGGCGCTGGTGAAGCGGCGCTACCGAGAGTTGAGTCTGCGCTATCATCCGGATCACGGCGGCGACGCGGCGGTCTTCCGCGAGCTGAAGCGAGCACGCGACCTGCTGGTGCAATGACGCCGTCCGGGCAGCGGCAGCTTGCCGGGTGAGGTCTGCTGGTGTACACTTTGGTCATGAGGTGGTCCATCAGACTGGGTGAAGCAGCCGGCATTGGGGTCCGGGTGCATGTTACGTTCTTTCTGTTGCTGCTGTGGGTTGCAATGAGCGCGGCTGCAGCCGAGCGGGAGCTCGCTGCAGTTACCGGTGAAGTATTGTTTATCCTGGCGCTATT
Source organism: Spirochaetaceae bacterium (assembly GCA_007693325.1). Classification (GTDB taxonomy): domain Bacteria; phylum Spirochaetota; class Spirochaetia; order DSM-27196; family PWMO01; genus PWMO01. The sequence goes on along the minus strand of REDW01000138.1, from coordinate 5,308 downwards.
TGGCTGCGTGGTACTGCACGAGCTGGGACACGCGCTGAGTGCACGGCGCTACGGTATCCGCACGCGTGATATCACGCTGCTGCCGATAGGAGGCCTGGCACGCCTGGAGCGCATGCCTGATAACCCCAGAGAGGAGTTTGTGGTTGCGCTGGCCGGCCCGGCGGTTAACGTGGTCATTGCCGTCTTACTCTACGCGCTGATTCTGCTGAGTGCCGGGCTGGAGCTGCCCGATCCGCAAGCACTCGGTGAAGCTTCGTTTGTTGCGCGGCTGCTGTCTGTAAACGTGGCGCTGGTGATCTTCAACCTGCTGCCGGCCTTCCCGATGGACGGCGGGCGGGTGCTGCGCTCGTTACTGGCGATGAAACTCGAGTACAGCCAGGCTACCTCGATTGCATCCGCGCTGGGCCAGTCGCTGGCGTTTGTCTTTGTCTTCCTGGGCTTGTTCGGCAACCCGATCCTGCTGCTTATCGGTGTGTTTGTCTGGATAGGCGCTGCGCAGGAGGCGAGTATGGCGCAGATGCGCGCGGTCTTCCACGGTGTGCCGGTTCGCGAGGCGATGATTACCGAGTTTGAGACCGTCAATGCTCACGACACGCTGGAACGCGGCAGTGAGCTGATTCTCAAGACCGCCCAGCAGGACTTCCCGGTCGTAAACAATGACCGAGAAGTGGTTGGACTCCTTACCTGGAAAGGATTGCGCGAAGGGCTGGCTAACCTGGGCCAGGATGCGTCGATAGAGCGAGTGATGGAGCGAGAGTTCGAGAGTGTCGAAGAGCGTGACTCGCTGCAGCACGCTTTTCAGCTGCTGCAGTCTTCGGGATTGCGCAGCATGCCGGTTACACGGTCGGGAGCACTGTGTGGGCTTTTGACCATGGACAACCTGGGCGAGTACATGATGATCAAGAGTGCGCTCAAACAGAAGCAGCAGCGACCGGCCGGACTCGGCGGGCGGGCCTGACCGGCAAGAATCCCCGCTGTCAGCCGCTACTGGAGCGGGTCAAGCCGGGCCGGTCTATTTATGAGAAAAGAGCTCATAAAGTAATTTTTATCTATTAGCTGGAATTTTCTGTAGCGCGCTAACCATCGTGGTGCTATAATTCCCCTGCAGCCGATGCTTGACATCTTGCTACAGGGGCACAGATGATCGAACGAGACCAGACCTGCCATACGACTACTCCGCGCAGAGCATCGCAGCCGGACAGCGCGGCGGAGCTGCGGGCCAACGCCTACGCGCTGCTCTCTTCACTCTACCAGGACCAGCCCGATCGTGCCGCAGTTCAGCGCTTCAGCACTCTGTGGAGCAGCAGTGACACAACGCTCGCGGCTGGCGGGTTGGGCCAGCGGACTGTGGAAGCCGGGAAACAGTTCTGCACCGCCTGGCAAACCGGCGACGGCAAGCTTGCGCTGCAACTGCGTCGTGAATTTGCGCTGCTATTCCTCAGCCCGCTCGGCGGGGTTCATCCCTTTGAGTCGGTCTATTGCGGGACCCGCAGGCGGCTGATGGACGAGCCGTGGCTTGAAGTGCGTGAGTTCTACCGGGAGGCCGGAATAGAGAAAGGGCAGCAGGAGCTGCACCCGGAAGACCACGTTGCGGTAGAGCTTGGCTTCATGGCCTACCTGGCCTTCCTGGAATCTCACTGCAGCACTTCAAGCGCAGCGGATGCAGCGCTGATTGAGGCAACCGACACGCAGCGCCGGTTTCTGGATGAGCACCTGATTCGTTGGGTCCCACAGCTGTGCCGCCGTATAGAGGCGGTTCCCGCCGCTCCCTATTACCACCGGGTTGCGCGCTTCACCTCGGCTCTGATCGAAGAAGATCACGCCAGGTTGAGTATGCCCGCCGAACAATTGCATAACACCTGGAAGGAGGGCTCGTTGTGAAGACAACCGGACTCAGTAGACGCGAATTCCTGAAGGCTTCTGCTGCTGCCGCCGCCGCCGGTGCTGCAGGCAGCTTCCTGCTGCACGGCTGTGCACGGCCGGAGACCGAGGTGGAGCCGCAGCGGACAGACGAAACGCTGGGAGGAAATCGGTTTAGTTACTGCGGTATCTGCAGCGCCAACTGCGCTATGATGGGGCACGTTGCCGCGGGGCGGTTGATCCAGTTGCGTGGCAATCCGGATGACCAGGTTGGCAGGGGTAAGCTGTGCGTTAAAGGGTACTCTGCTATCAAGGACCTGTATGATCCGGACCGCCTGAAGTACCCGTTGATGAGAACCGAGCCGCGCAAGGGTCCGGGAATTGACCCTAAGTGGGTCAAGATCAGCTGGGAGGAAGCGTTTCAGAAGACCGCCGAGAGCTTCAACGCGGCAATAGAATCACACGGTCCGGAGTCGATTGCGTTCTTCTCCCGCGGCCACGACTGGATGAACCGCCTCAGGGACGCCATCGGAACTCCCAATCATCTGATGCATCATTCCACCTGCTTCACGACTCACACCGCGGTCTGGCGCGCATGTCTCGGCATGGGGAATCGTCCGTTCATGCTCGACATTGCAAGAGCCAGGTATCTGCTCTCTTTTGGCTGGGACATGCCCTCAAAGGCCAAGAATATGTCGGCGCAGGACTACGTCAGCGCCATCTCCAACGGCGCGCGGAGCGTGGTGGTAGACCCGCGGCTGACCGTTACCGGGACCATGGCGGATGAATGGATTCCAATCAAGCCCGGAACAGATCTGGCCTTCATGCTCGCAATGATTCGGATTATCATAAACGAGGAACTGTACGATGCCGATTTTGTTAACAGCCGCACGTACGGTCTCGATCGGCTTCAAGCCGAGGTGCAGAACTACACGCCGCAGTGGGCCTCCGAGATTACCGGTGTTGACGCCGAGGTCATCACCCGCATAGCCAGAGAGTTTGGCACTACGCGCCCGGCGCTGATACCCAACCACAAGCGCGACGCCGGCGGGCCCAACTACTCCAACTCGTGGCGAGCCGCCTACTGCATGGTCATCCTGAACTCGCTGGTGGGAGCGATAGATCAGCCGGGGGGCCAGATTGTACCGCGGCGGCCTTCACTCAAGCCGTTTAACGCCGTGTTCCCGCCGCCGGATTTTCCCGAGCCGCGCAGCGAGAGGATCGACGGATTCGAGAAGCACCCGATTGTCGGGCCGACCCGCCGGGGTGACTTCTCGACGGTAACCGACGCGTTGCTGTCGGGCAAACCGTATCCCATCAAGGCTGCGTTGTTCCGCAAGCACAACGTCCTTGCATTTCCCGATGCAACCCGCTTTGTGGAGGCGTTGAAGAAGATTGACTTCATTGCGGTCTGCGATGTCTGGCCGAGTGAAATGGTGCAGATGGCGGACGTAGTTTTTCCCGAACCCTACTTTTTGGAGACATCCGGTTTTGGGGATCGGGAGTACCACGAGTTCTATCCGCAGATTGCACTGCGGCAACCGGTGGTGCCCCCGCTATACGACACCAAAGGCTACGGCGGTATCATCAGCGGAATTGCCGACGCTATGGGTCTGGGCCACATATTCGAGGGAGTCAGCAGTTCAACCCTGTGGGACGAACAGCTGAAAGCGATGGGAACATCGTGGCAGCAGCTCAATGACAGCCCCAACGGCCTGTGGTCCGATGAACAGCCGTTTGTGCCGATAACCGAATTCGATACCCCAAGCGGCAGGATCGAGCTCTACTCGACAGTTTTTGAACAGCACGGCTACGATCCGGTACCGTTATGGCAGGAGAAGCGCGAATCTCCGTCGGACCGCTATCCGTTTTATATGCTGATCTCTCGTCCCGCGATGCACAAGATGAGCTCCACGCAGAACAACGAGCTTATGGCGCAGACCTACCTGGAGAACGCGGCCATCATGAACCGCAGCATGGCCCGACAGATGGGACTGGAACAGGGGCAGGAGGTCTACGTTGAGTCGCGCGCCGGTCAAATCAAGCTTAAGGTGCAGCTGGAAGAAGGCATCCGACCGGACTGCGTCTGCATCGAACACGGATTTGGGCACTGGTCACCGTCGTTGACCATAGCTCATCAGAACGGCGCTAACGAGGGTGATCTGATTCCGCATCTCTCGATCGAGGAAATGGTTGCGCTCAAGGACCCGGGCGCTGGAGCATGCATGACGGACTTCTGTGTCTCAGTACGCCCGGCATAGCCTGAAAGGAGACAGCAATGGAACAAGCAATGTTGATTGATCAGACCAGATGCATCGGCTGCGGCGCGTGCACGGTGAGCTGCAAGGCAATCTACGCAGAAGCCTCCTTCGGTATACTGCGGACACGAATGAAGAAGTATGAGACCGGACGGTTCCCGTCGGTATCGTTTCGGTTCAGAAAGCACATGTGCATGCACTGCCGTGACAATGCACCGTGCATCGCCGCGTGCCCGGTCAACGTCATCAGTTATGTTGCCGGTGATCGCGGTGGAATGGTTTCGCTCAACGTTGACAGATGCATCGGCTGCGGTGCCTGCACCAGCCAGTGTCCCTACCACGCTCCGGATCGCGACCGTGAGCGCGGCAAGGCTGAGAAATGCAGCTTCTGCTCACGACGGGTGCTCGCCGGGCAGACGCCGTTTTGCGCAGAGGCGTGCCCTGTGGGCGCCATTACGTTTGGTGGACGCGATGAAGTGCTCGCTGAAGGACAAAGGCGAGCCGAAGCACTTCGAGCCAAAGGCCGCAACCACGCCTACGTCTGGGGAAGCCAGGACACCATGGTTCTCTACCTGCTCGATCAGCCGCCGCGGGTCTACGATCTTCCCGCCGAAGGTTACACCGCTTCAGGGCCGCTCTCTTTTACCAGGCTCGCAACTCCTGCCGGCGGCGTGCTGGCTGCTGCTGCCCTGGGAGCACACGGATTGCATCTGCTGCGCGAACGGCGTAAGAGAATCGAAAGCGAGAGCGAGCTGCAGGAGTCGCAGGCCGGACCGCCGGGCGACAGTTAGGCTGCACGGCTCAGATGGCAGATGACCGCTACTCCTTGACCCGGCAACTTGCCGAGATTCGCAATCGGATCGTGGTGATAGCACTGGCCTGGGCGGGAGCCGCGGCTGCTGCGTTTGCCTTCGGTGATCTGCTGCTTGAGCATATCCTGTTTGTCGGGCCTCGAGTTCCGGTAGTCTATATCACCCCTCCGGAGCTGTTTCTGGTCAAGCTGCGCCTGGCGCTTGTGGCCGGTCTGGTAGTCTGTCTTCCGTTGGTAGTGCTTCAAATCTTGCTGTTCCTGTTTCCCGCGCTGTATGCCCGTGAGCGCAGACGCGCGGCATTCTTTCTGTTAATGGCGCTTGTCTTTGCCGCCGGCGGCGCACTGTTTGCCTATCGGATAGCGCTGCCGGCGCTTTTCG
>REDW01000010.1 GCA_007693325.1 Spirochaetaceae bacterium | reverse complement strand
TTCCTGATTGAGAATAGCGCGCAATCGCTGTGCGACCTGCTCGCTGAACTGACTGACAATCCCGAGAAACTCGCTCGCGCCGGCAGGGGGGCCCGGGAAACGATCTATCGGCACTGGGATAGCGTTGTCGACGAAGTGTACCAGCGCTACCGTGTGCTCGCGGATCGGCACGGAAAGCCGAGCTTGGCGCGCCTTGACCGTTCGCGCAGAGCCCGGCAGTTCGCTTGACCACCGGGCAAGCGACTGATACAGTTTTTTTCAACCGGGGAGGGGACGTGCTTCTTAAGAGTATCGAGCTGTACGGATTCAAGTCATTTGCCGACCGCAGCGTCGTCGAGTTTACCGACGGCATCTGCGCCGTCCTCGGGCCCAACGGCTGCGGCAAGAGTAACATTGTCGACGCCATAAAGTGGGTTCTCGGTGAGCAGGGCACCAGGAGCCTGCGAGCCGACAGCATGGAAGACGTCATCTTCAACGGCACCGACAACCGCAAGGCGGTCAACGTTGCCGAAATCACGCTGATGCTGCAAAACGATGACGGCGTACTGCCCCTCGATGTGCCGGAGATCTCGGTACGCCGGCGGCTCTACCGCTCCGGCGAGAGCGAGTACCTGATCAACAATACGCCGGTCAAACTGAAAGAGCTGCGCGAATTGTTCTACGATACCGGAATCGGCAAGAGCTCTTACTCGATCATGGAGCAGGGCAAGATAGACCAGATTCTCTCCAATAAGCCCGAAGAACGGCGCGCGATATTCGAAGAAGCGGCGATGATCACGCGCTACAAGGTCAAAGGCAAGGAAGCCGAACGCAAGCTGGAGCGCACCGACGAGAACATGCGCCAGGTTGAGGGGATCCTCGGCGAGGTGCGCCGCAGTTACGATTCGCTGAAAAAACAGGCCGAGAAGACCGCCCGCTACCGCGAGCTGCGCAGCCAGATGTTTGAAATCGAGCGCGACATCGCGCTGCTGCGCCTGCGCAGCTGCCTCGAGGACCGCGACAAACGCAGTCAACAACTGGAAGCCAGGACCGCCGAGCGTGACGCAATCCGCAGCAAGATCGACGGCATCAACGAGTCGCTGGAGAGCAACCTCGACCTGGTCAATACCATGGAAGCCAGACTGATGGACGGCCAGAAGCGCCTCTACGGACTCGAGCTCGAGAAGAATAACCGCGACAACCAGATCCGCATGCTCGGCGAGCGCATCGCCGATATTCAGGAAAAATCGGCGCGCGAGCAGGCACACAAAGTCGCCCTTGAAGAGCGGCTCGGGGTCCTGACTCAGGATATCGAACGCAAGGAGAGCGAGCAGCTCGACTTCAGGCAGCAGATCAGCGAACTCGATGGCAATATCACGTCATTCAAGGAGAGTATCGACGCAGCGGCTGCGCGTATCAGTGCCAATGCCGACACCATCAAGCACAAGAACAGCGAGATCGACAGCTGTGAACAGCAGGAGGAGAGCGTGCAGGAAGAGCTGCGCGTTGTCACCGACGACATTGTCGAGGAACTCGACCGCAAACTCAGGGAGAGTGGTTACACCGCACGCGATCGCGAGCAACTCGAAGCTTCCATCGGCGAGGCACTGTCGCGGCTGTCGCTGCAGCTCGAGGGCAAGTCCGCGTTGATCAAAGACGCCACCGCGTTGCAGCAGCACGATCCCGCCGCAGCTCGCACGGTACTCGATTCAACCGCCGCAACGCTCGAGACCGCGGCGGGTGAGGTACGCCAGGTACGCGATCTGTTTACGCGCTATCGAGACGTCACTCCGGCGTTCCTCGATGAATTCCTGGCACCCGAAGGCATCATAACGCGCAAACGCCAGATGGATGAGCGCGTACAGCAGTTGCGCCGCGGCGTCAGGCAGGCACGCGAAGAGATTGCGCAGCGAAACGAGGAAAACCAGGCCCTGCAGCGCAAGATCGATGACTATCGACGCACGCTCGAGGAACTGCGCGTCAACCTGGCACGCATGCGCGCGCAGCTTACCGCCCTCGAGGGTGACCTGCAGCGCTCAAACCAGGAGCGTGTCAACACGCGCGGGTCCATTGAGGAGGTGGAGCACCACCTGGCAGAAGAGAAGCGCCGCGTTGAAGAGACTCACGCGCGTATCACGGAGCTGACCGCAAAACGCAACGAACTCGAGAATAGCGAGGCCGGCCTCAAGCGCGAGCTCAAACAGCTCGAAGAAGGGATCAGCAGCAAGAACGCCGACCTGATGCGTAAAGAGAAGACGCTGAAGTCGATCATGGAAGACCTCGGCCGGACCCAATCGCAGGTGGAGCGCTTGCAGGTTGCAGCTGCCGAGAACAACGCCGAAATCCGTAACATCTACGAAAACTTTCGCGAACGCCACTCGCAGGATCTCGGCGAGTACGAATCACGCATCTTTGAGCTCGGCAGCCTCGCCGTCAAGCAGCTGCGTGACACATTAGCGCAGCGCCGCGAGCAGGAGCGCACTCTCGGCAGCGTCAATCTGATGGCGCCGGAAGAGTTTGCCGAGGTAAAAGAACGCTACGATTTCCTCTCCGGCCAGCTCGATGACCTCAAACGCGCCAAGGCTGACCTGATCCGTGTCACGCAGGAGATCCAGCACGAATCCGCGGAGCTGTTCACCGATACCTACGAACGCATCCGCAAGAACTTCCACACCATGTTCCGCAGACTCTTTGGCGGCGGACGCGCCGAGCTCAAGCTGGTAGACCCACAGAACGTTCTCGAGTCCGGCGTCGATATTCTGGTACAACCGCCGGGCAAGAAACTGGAGAATATTGCGCTGCTCTCCGGTGGTGAACGCTCACTGACCGCGGTTGCCCTGCTGTTTGCCACTTACATGGTCAAGCCTTCGCCGTTCTGCCTGCTGGATGAGATTGATGCAGCCCTCGATGAGAGTAACGTCGGGCGCTTCGTCAGTATGCTGTTCGAGTTTGCCCAGAGTTCCCAGTTCGTGATTATAACCCACAACAAAAAGACCATAGCCGCGGCCAAGACGTTGATCGGAATTACCATGGAAGAACCGGGAGTTTCCAAGGTGGTCTCGGTGCGCGTCGACAATCGGGAAAAGGAAGCAGTAGGTGGCCCATCGCGCAATTGACATACCGCTGGTGCGAATATTGTTGGCGGCGCTGATTCTGGCTGCTGTCTCGTTTGGCGGCACGCTGCTCTATCTGGCGCTGCGCTCGCCGCGGGCGCGGACTGCCCCCGAAACAGCACAGCAAGCTCCAGCGCCTGCTGCGCCGCGCCTGCTGGTGCCTATAGACCTCACCACTATCGAGATGCCCAATGAAGCCGAGCGGCTGCAGCAGTGGGGCTGGAAGCGGTTCCGACCGCCACGCGAACGCTGGAGCGCTGAAGATGTCGACCGCTTCTGGATCGACCCCGGCCAGGTTGGGGCTGAATATCTTTCGGAAACCAACCGAAGATTAATACAGGAGTTGCTGTCAGAGGTTCCGTAGGCCTGCAGCAGCGTCGCACCATGCAGGGAGGGGTCATGGTGAAACTACTACTTTTCGGACTTATCGCGGTGTTTGTCCTCATCGGATGCGCCGGAGCACCACAGCCGATCACTCCGCAGCGCGCAGCAACTACTGGAGCGCCGCCAGTCGATGCTGCAGAACCGGCTATAGAGTTTCCAACCGAGAGGCCGCTGGACCCGCCCGACCCGGCTGCAGCGCGGCCGCTGACCGTCGAGCTACCCGAACCGCGCGTAACACCATCACAACCCGGCAGAGCCGCTCCTTCGGCGCCGCTAGCGGATGTTCAGCCCGCGCCGCCGGCCGATCAGCGGGCCGCCGCACGGCCGGCTCAGCGCCTGATCCGGGAGTTACCGCTGCCGCGTCTGGCCGATACTTTGCAGCCCTCAAGCGCCGCGCACAGCGGTGCCGCTGCGCCGTCGGCAACCGAGCCATCCGCCGAGCGCCATCCGGCCGCAGCACCTTTGGCTACGCAGCCGCAAGCGGCCCGCGGCCAATCCCAGCCGGAGCCGCAGCCCCAACCCCAACCGGAGTCCCAG
>REDW01000045.1 GCA_007693325.1 Spirochaetaceae bacterium | reverse complement strand
GGTCCGCCGCGGAGCCGGACCCGGCGGACGGCAGAGCCGGCCAACCCAGCTGCGCCAGCGCGTAAACGGCACCGTCCTGATCACCACGTGCGCGGCGCACAGCAACAGCAGCGCCAGCAGCGTGAGGACGATGTCGACGGGGGAAAGCCGCAGCGCTCTACGCAGGCGGGTCATCGCGCGCTTCTATCAGGCCTTCGGCGTGCAGGTCATTCAGAAAGCGCAGCAGGTCCGTCATGCAGCGCTGCGGCTCGACATCAAACTCATCGGTGAGGGTGGCGTGGATCGATGCCACCGTCCGTGGCACTGCCAGGAGCTCCCAGATCCGCTTGCCGACCGTGTCTACCCCAAAGTAGGTCCCCGAGGCGGTGTCCAGAATCACCGATTCTGATTCCAGGTCCACCGAGACGTTGTGTGTGTGCGCCTGTACAATAGAACGTTCTGTTATCATAGCTGGCACCAATCTTACCCCGAAACGACCCCGGCTTGTATAGCGCAGCGCTGCCGGAACCGTAAGAAACTGCTGTAACTTTATCCTTTCAGTTGTATATTGATAACGGTGCGATTACAAAGGCTACGGTACACCAGCATAGCTCTGCTCTTGACCGTGGTCCTGTTGCCGCTGCTGCTGTCAGGCTGCCCCAAGCCGTTTGGTGCCTTGGGCAAGACCGGGCCGTTGCAGATTGCCGTGCAGCAGGAATACCTGACACTGGCCTGGGACCACACCCCGGCGCGCATACCGGAAACCGCCTCGGCTGTTATGTACTTCCGGCTCTACTATCGCGAGCACGGCACGCGCGGCCGGACCATGCTGGCCGAGGTACGCGCGCGCGAGGCCCCGACGTTCATGATCGGCGCCGATGCGGTACTGGGCACGCGGCAGTCGGGCAAGTATGATTTTGGCGTTAGTTCGGTTACCAGGTCGGGCAACGAGTCCGCCGTGCACTGGTCAACCGACTTTGAGGCCCGGCCACACGGTGGCTGGTATCTAAAATGGATCCGGCCGTAGCCGGCGCAAGCGAGGAGTGTCATGAGTTCCAACCGATTGTTGTCTGCCGTACTGTTGACCCTGCTGGTCGCGCTGCCGCTGAGCGCGCAGCAGGCCGGTTCACCGGCTGCCGATGAGTCCGATGCGGCCGCGGAACAGGATCAGAATGGGCGGCCCGAAGACCGCGAGCGCCGCGAGCTGCAACACCTCGGCCTGATCTTCAACACCCCCGACGTGCTGCTGCAGCTGAATGAGTACCAGGGCCTGGGCATCGGGGTCAAGGGATTCTGGGATGATCTGGCGCTGCGCGGTCTGCTGGGCTTGACCTTCAATACCAACAACGACGTTTTCGGCTTTGCGCTGGGATCGGCACTCGAGTTCCACCCCGCGCGCGGGCTGGTCTCGCCCTACTTCGGCGGCGAGCTGCTGCTGGACTACTACCGCGACGACGCTGGACCGTCCACACTGCGGACGTTTGGCGTCAGCCTTGGTCCGCTGTTTGGCGTTGAGATAGCGCCGTTTGACATTGTGTCGGTGTTTGCCGAGTACACGCTGGCGTTCAGCGCCGTCTACGCGGAGACCAGCGGCCCGATGGGAGATGACCAGCGCTGGAACTACGCCATCGGCACCGGACTCGGCAACCAGGGCTCTATCGGCATCATTGTCTACTTTCTGGACCGTCGGCCGGCCGCGGAGGACGACGGCGCAGCGGGATCATGAAAAAATGGTACCTGCGGCGGATTGGAACAGCCGGCGTCGTCGGCGTATATTGAAAGGCAGGTAACCCGATGCCGTTTGAGTTTCACACCCTCGACATTCCCGGCCCGCTTCTGATTGAGCCGCGGCGCTTCCCCGATGAACGCGGCTGGTTCATGGAGCTCTACAAGCAGTCGGATTTCCGCGCGGCTGGTATAGCCGAGCGGCTGGTGCAGGACAACGTCTCCTTCTCCACCCGCGGCGTGCTGCGCGGGCTGCACTATCAGGTAGCACCGGCGGCGCAGGCCAAGCTGGTAACGGTGCTCTCCGGGGAGGTCTACGACGTAGCGGTTGACATCCGGCCGGACTCTGACAGCTACGGCCACTGGATTGGACAGATTCTGAGCGCGCGCGAGGGCAACGCGCTCTATATCCCGGCCGGGTTTGCCCACGGCTTTGTGGTGACCTCAGCCGATGCGCTGGTCTGCTACAAGTGCAGCGCGGAGTACAACCACGCCTGTGAGCGCGGCATCATCTGGAACGATCCGTCGGTAGGCATAGATTGGCCGATTTCGGACCCCATTGTCTCGGACAAAGACCGCCTGCTGCCGCTGCTGCCCGCCAGGCCGCCGTCAGCGGGACGCGGCCACTCATGATCTGGCTTACCGGCAGCCAGGGTATGCTCGGCCGGCTGGTGGCAGCGGAGCTCACCGCCGCCGGGCTGCCCTTGCACGCCACAGACCGCGAAGTAGACCTGACCGATCACCGCGCCCTGGCCGCCGGCGCGCCGCCCGAGGCGCCCGCGTGGGTTATCAACTGCGCGGCCTACACCGCGGTAGACCGCGCAGAGAGCGAGCGCGAGGCCGCCTGGGCGCTCAACTGCGACGCGGTGGCACACCTGGCGCGCTACTGCAGCACGGTTGGCGCACGGATGGTGCACATCTCCACTGACTACGTCTTTGACGGACAGCGCCCCCATGGGGAGGGCTACCATGAAGCGGCGCCGGTCAACCCGCAGAGTGTCTACGGCCGCAGCAAGGCCGCCGGGGAAGGGGCGCTGCGCGAGGAGCTCGCCGCCCACCTGATTATCCGTACAGCCTGGCTCTACGCCGAGCACGGACACAATTTCCTGTTGACCATGCTGCGCCTGCTGGCCCAGCGCCAGGAGCTCACCGTTGTCAACGACCAGCACGGCTGTCCCACTTATGCGCGAGACCTGGCAGGCGCAATTGTGCAGCTGATAAGCTGCCTTGAACCGCCAACGGGCACCGTGCACTTCACCAACGCCGGGGTAACCACCTGGTATGATTACGCCTGCCGCATTCAACGGTCGGCGCTCGAGCTGGGGCTGCTGCCTGCGGCACGCACAATTGCGCCTGTTTCAAGTGATCAATATCCCACCGCCGCTCAGCGGCCGGCCTGTTCCGTGCTGGAGTGCCGGCGGATCAGAGAGCAGTATGCAATCACGCCGCGGGCGTGGCAGCAGGCGCTGGATGACTGCCTGGCCCGCTTGGCAGCAGCCAGTAATATCAGCCCTGGGAGGTAAAAACGTGAGAGCACTGCAGAACGTCCTGGTAACCGGCGGCGCCGGTTTCATCGGCTCCAACTTCATTCACTACCTGTTTGCACAGCCCGAGTTTTCAGGCCGGGTGATCAACATCGACGCGCTGACCTACGCCGGCAACCTCGACAACCTGACCGAGATCGAGCAAAGCTTCGGCGGCGCGGACAGCACGGCGCCCGCCCGCTACGTGTTTGAGCACTGTGATATCCGCGACAGCGCGGCGGTGGCGGCGCTCTTTGAGCACTACCAGATCGACACCGTGGTGCACCTGGCTGCCGAGTCGCACGTGGACCGCTCTATCAGCGGGCCGCGCGCCTTCATAGAAACTAACGTCATCGGAACCTTCAACCTGCTGGAGGCCGCACGCAGCGCGTGGGGTGGGGTGGCCGGCGGCGGGCGAGGGGACGTGCTGTTCCACCACGTCAGCACCGATGAAGTGTTCGGCTCGCTGGGTGACGAAGGCGCCTTCAGCGAACAGACCGCTTACGATCCCAGAAGTCCCTATTCGGCCTCCAAGGCCGGTTCGGATCACCTGGTGCGCGCCTACGGTCATACCTACGCTCTGCCGTTCACGCTGTCCAACTGTTCCAACAACTACGGACCGTATCAGTTCCCCGAGAAGATGGTGCCGCTGATGATCCTGAACGCTCTGGAAGGCAAGCAGCTGCCGGTCTACGGCCAGGGTACCAACGTGCGCGACTGGCTCTACGTGAAAGATCACGCCGACGCTATCTGGCGCATCCTGCAGCGCGGCCGCAGCGGCCGGACCTACCTGATCGGCGGCGAGAACGAATGGCAGAACCTGCGCCTGGTGCACGCGATCTG
>REDW01000011.1 GCA_007693325.1 Spirochaetaceae bacterium | reverse complement strand
AAAAGATTATCTACGAGGGATCTCTCGAGCAGTAGCAGCGAGGTGCGGGCAAGCGGCAGTGCGCCCGAAAGCCGCACCGTCGACACCCGAAGCATATCCGCTTTACACTCCAAAATCAATCGAAAACGTGACAGCCTGTACAATTGCCCGGGTGAACGGCGCCTCTGGCACGGTTCCAAGGTGTCGAAGACACTCAGCGGTCCGCTGCGGGCCGTTTTTCTGCTGCATACGCGTCTGATTGCAGCTCGGCCGGCTTGCAGCTCCAGATCACTTTGCCTGACATTTATTCCTGAACCGCGTGAGCTTGCAGGTCTGCCAGGTTGCAAAACTCGAGCGCAAGCATATGGGTTGCCGAAAGCAGTACCGCCGGTGCCATGCCCGCGTGGAATGCTTCCTTCCATCGTGGCGCACAAAGACACCAGCGGTCACCCGCCTTGAGTCCTGGAAAGTTCCACTCGGGGTGCGGCGTGGAAAGATCATTCCCGTGAGCGGCTGATCGGAGCAGCCTTGTAGCTCGGTTCCCAGTACATTCTTTGCCATAGCTTCAAGATGCCGCTGCGCGTGCAAATTGTCCAGCCAGGCGTTGGAGGCGAGGTCGGTTGGCCCGTTGAACAAAGATAAACGGAAGATTGGTGGCGGCTGCGTAGACCGGCATCCAGCCGGCTATCTCCGGCGGGTTCCAGACGAAGAATGTGGCGGAGAGAAGGATTGGCAACCAGTGGGTGAGTTCGGCCCGTCGCGTCTCGGCGATGAAGCGCTGCAGGTGTTGCCGGTTGGCGCGGAGCCCGGCGGGAAGTGAGCGCTTGGCGATTCCGCCGGCAAAGGCAGCACCGGCCTCGGGAAGGAGGTCCTTCCAACGGTGTATACGGAGTATTCGTCGGTATAGTCTGCCTTCAGCCTCGAAGACTCGTGCTCTGAACAGCCAGCTTTCGCGGTGGAACAGGCGCGTGGGCATATGATGGGTCACAAAGCCGCTGCCGATGTGAAAGAGAACCCAGGTGCCGGCGATGAGCAGGACTCTAAGCCACGGCGACATACACGCTACTCCGCTATTCTCGTTTTGCCGGCGCCTGGTGCGTACAGCTGTACGGCACGTCCGCGCCAGTCCACACTACCGCCTCCGGCACGAATCCACAGTGCGCGTAGCATGACGCTGCCGAAGAAGAGCAGATGTGCGGGAAAGGTCAGTGCCACCGCAACACCAAAGCTGCCGTATGTACGGACGCTGAGTGCAAGCAGAACGGCGTATGCGGCATACACGCCAAGAGCGAGCCACCCGCCAAGGAGAGCGAGCGCGGATCCTGCCAGTGTCAGTCCGGCTTGCACCGCAGCTGTGACAGCACCGGTAATCCACAATGACTGGAGCAGCAAGGTACGGGTCGGAGTAGCCCCGGCTCCTTGCAGGAAGTTCCTGGTCCACCCATTATGCATATCGCGGGGGCCGCTGGGGTACATGCGAAATTGCACAGCGTTCCCACCAAGGTAGTTTCGGACTGCCGTTCCCTGTTGCAGACAGCATTTACCTAGATCGACATCGTCAAGGACAGAGTCTTGGACCGCCTCGTGTCCACCACAGCGATAGTACGCGCCTCTTTCAATAAGAATGCAGGGGCCAAAGAGCCCTCTTGAGGCCGCGCCAACCCCCACGGCGGTTACAACCTGCGCGTTGAAGAGCGCGCTGAACGACTCATACAGGCGAACGGTACGGTGATACGGCTGAACCGAAACAACTCCGCCACTGGCCTCCCGTGCGGCAACAATTCGTTCAAGGGCTGTTGGGTCCAGCTCTACATCGGCGTCGAGAAACAACAGGAGTTGGCCGGTGGACGCAGAAGCTCCTGTGTGGCAGGCCCAAGTCTTACCGACCCAGCTGTGCGGCCGAGGTGGGGTAGACAGCACACGCGCACCATGGTGGCCGGCGACCTGTGCGGTCCGGTCTGTTGACTCGTCGTCCACCACGAGTATCTCAAGCGGCTCTAACGTCTGTGCTGAGAGGCTCTGGAGCAGCGTTGGGATTCGGGACGCTTCGTTCCGGGCGGGAATAATGACGCTGAGCGCAGGCGAGTGCGTGCAGGTCCTGTCTGGAACAGCCGGGGGAAGGAGCTCGGTCGATTTACGAATAACCCGAACGCCAAAGATGAGAGTTCCGGCACCAAAGCCTGTCAGCAGCACTACCAAAAGCCATAACGTCGGCATACCGCAGAATATACACATATCGGGCGGTACACGGCAGCGCAGAGGCAGTGAATCATTGCGATCCACGCCCGGCCACTACCACGTCTGGCTTCAGGTTGCTCGCAGTCGCGTTACCACGATGATGTTGCCTTGATGGTCTGGTGTTGCCAAAGAAACGATGACAAACGCCTGGGGAAAGGCCATATGTCGCTTGTCAACCGGGCCTTTTCTGAGGCAGAATCACGGGCATTGGCCCAATGCTTTCAGTAACACCGGCGCAGCTGTCGGCGAAGTGCGTCGAAGATACGGAAGAAGAAGGGAATCATGCGCCTACTGCAATACCTGCGTACACGTACTACACCGTGCTCACGAACTCGGATAGACTCAGAATGCGACCAGCCGGGGGTGCATGATTATGCTGCTCCAGTGGCATACTCGACGCTGCTGCGCTTCTTCGTTCCGCTCGCAGCTACTCCGCTGATGGCATACTCAACCCACAATATTATTCACGCTGCGCTCGCGCGCCTCCCTGCACCTCATCTCTCGCTGGCAACGTTCAGCGTAGTGCGTGCTGCCTGTGATGCGCTCAAAGCACCAGTGCTGGTCTCGAGTCAGGTCTCGGCGTCCCTTGTCGACAGCAGGCGCAGTTATCTGTTGACTACATCGTTGATGTGGTTGTTGGCAATTGTTATTTTTGCTTTTCTGCTGGTTTTTGGCTATACCTCGCTGGGAAGCCTGTTTCTGTACCGAGTTATTGGTCTCCGCGACTCGGCGGCTATCGAGCTCGGCCACCGCGCGCTGCGAATCCTGGCCTTTCTTCCGCTCGTAGAAGTGTTGCGGCACAGTAACCGTGGTGTCTTGATCGCGCGTCAACGTCCGGGAATTGTCTCCGCTGCCATGTTTATCCGTTTGCTGCTCTTAACTGCCTTTGTAGCGTGGGCTGTTTGGCGTCGTACCATGGACGGCATCGATGTTGCCGCCTTCGGCTGGACCGTTGGGCTCGCAGTGGAAGGGTTTATTTTGCTCGGTGTACTTTTCCTGATCTACAAGACTCCCGTCCGGGCCGCCGAAGGCATACCCCCACGGAACGATCGTGAGCCAACGCTCCGCTATGTAGTGGGTTTTTTCATACCGCTTGCCGTGATGATTACATTTCGGGCGGCGGTTCAGCCGCTGATTCAGGCCGGTATAGCGCGGGGAGCGAGCTCTGCGGTGCACAGTCTTGCTGTATACGGCGTGGCGTGGAGTCTGGTGATTAATCTCGTTGCACCGCTGCGGATGCTGCACAATTGTGCGATCGTACATGCGCCCAGTCGTGATCACCCTGCCTGGCCACGCGTGTTGCGCTTCTGCACCGCTGTAGGCGGGGCAATGACGCTGGGCCTCATGTTGCTGGGCCTCAGCCCTCTCGGCCACTTAGTCCTCAGGCACGTTTTAGGAGTCTCGCCGGAAATTGCGCGCGACGCCAATCTGGTGGTGATTGCGTTCGCTCCGGTCCCACTTTTCTGGGGGCGGAGAGAAGCATACTGGGGAGTGATCATGAGAAGCCATCGTACACGGGTTATCGGAATTGGAAAGCTCATAAACGTAGGAACGCTGGTGACGTGCATGACCGCGGGTATCGCATTAGGTGGCGTTCGGGCCGCAGCTTTTCCCGCCGTTGTCGGTGCCGCGGCGTTCACCATGGGAGAACTAGCCGAAACGTTGTTCGTTTCTGCTCGCAGCAGTATTGGCGCTCGGACTGAAAGTTAATTGTAGTAAAACCTGCCCGCCGAGGGCGGGACTGCGCAGGAACAGGCGGATGGCCGCCGCGAGGGAGCGATTAGAGTGACGGGACGGCATATCCTGATCGGAGGGACCGGGTTCTTTGGTGCGGCGCTGGCGCGAGAGCTGCGTG
>REDW01000012.1 GCA_007693325.1 Spirochaetaceae bacterium | reverse complement strand
GGTTGACCGATGCCTCAGGTTGACCTGCGCCCGCGCTGGCGGTCACTATCAGCGGGTGTGTCCGCTAAGCGCCAGCACCCGCTTCACGCGCGCCTCGCGCGTGTAGTGCGCCAGGAAGCGCCGCTGCGCCGCGGCTGACAGCTGCGCGCGCCGCTGTGGTTCCTGCAGCAGCTCGGTGACCTTCGCGGCCCATTCGCCGGCTGCATCTTCGCCGCACAGCGCCGCCGCCTCGTTGTCTCCTACCAGCTCGCGGATCACGGGCAGGTCGCTGGCTACAATGCAGCAGCCGTGCGCCATGTACTCAAAGATCTTCAGCGGTGAGCCCCACTCGGTGTCGTCGTGCAGTCGTGCGCTGCCGGCCGCGCGGCGGTAGGGCGCCAGCACCAGTTTGAAGCTGCGGTACCACGCCGAAAGCTCGCCCTGCGGCACGTGGCCGTGAAATGTCAGATTGGCCGGGGCGTGCGTGCGCAGACGGCGGATGTCGGCTTCCGAGCCGCCCACCACGTGAAAGTCAACCTCCGGCAGCGCGCGCGCCAGCTGCAGCAGCAGTGCGGGGCCCTTGTGCGCGTGCAGCTGTCCCACGTAGCCAACCGAGCGCCGCGGCTCCTCGTTTGCCGCCGCTGAGGCGGGAGTATCGGCCCCGTTGGGCGCCACCACCACGCTCTTGCCGTGCAACTCGGGAAACATGGCGCGGTAGTAGTCCGCCAGCCGTTCTGAGACCGTTACCAGGCGCAGGAAATCCGGCGACCGGAACAGTCTACGCTGCAGCGCGCGCTTGAAGGCATTTGCCGGCGGCATGTGCGCCTCGTAGATCAGCGGCCGCCCGCAGTTGCGCAGCGCCGCAAGCGAGTACATGTCGCGGGCGTAGAGCAGGTCGGTGTCGGCCAGGTAGGGCGCGGCGCGCTTCGCGACGCGCCGGGCGTAGAGCGCGCGCCCAAACAGACGGCCCTTCGGCTGTCGCACCGCCTCCAGTTGCAGCTCTCTTCCGATGCCGTACAGCGCGCGCACCGCGTCCAGCTGCGCTTCGCCACCCTCGGGCGGCCGGCAGAACAGCCGCACCGTGTGTCCCGCGCGTACCATCGCATCGCACATTTTGACAACCTGCACGCTGTTGGCCGCCCGCGACGGCACCGTTGAAGAAGAGAGGTAGAGGATCTTCATCGTTGCAGCGCTTCAACGCCTGCCGGCGCAATCTGAATCATCGGCATGCCTCCTGAGCGGCGCCCGGTTCTCGCTTGCCCCTTGAACTACCAGCACGTTTTTGGCTGTATACTGTAACGCAGAGGTGCAACCTATGGCTACATCCCGCAAACCAGCCTCAGTCAACCAGCGTGACCTCCGCGAAACCCGCTTGCCGGACTTCCTCGGTATCGGTACAACTCGCGGCGGATCGTCGTGGCTCTATCGGGTCCTGTCGCGCCATCCTGAGGTCTGGATGCCGCCGGTCAAGGAGTTGCACTACTTCGACCGCCCCATGGACGGTCACCGTACCGTAGCCTTCGCGCGCCGCGAGCTGCTGATCCGCGCCCGCGACTATCTCATCGGCGAGCGCAAGCGCTCCACCGCAGACACGCTGCGGCAGACGCTGCGCTGGGACGCGCACTATCTCTTCACTCCGCGCAGCCTGCACTGGTACCGTAACCTGTTCCGCCCCCGCGAAGGCCAGCTGACCGGCGAGGTGACCCCCGCCTACGCCATACTGGACAGTGCCAGGGTAGATGCAATTGCCGAGCTGATGCCCGATATCAAGGCGATCTACATCCTGCGCAACCCGATAGATCGTGCCTGGTCAAGCGTGGTCAACAGCCTCGCGCGCAAGCGGCGCCGCAACATCACCACCATTCCCGCCCAACAGGTCATGCGCAAGGCCGAATCGGTCTCGCGCTCGGCGCGCAGCGATTACGCCGCCAACGTACGGCGCTGGCGCGCGGCAATCGGTCACCAGCGGCTCTTCATCGGTTACATGGAAGAGATCAAGGCCGATCCGGAGCAGCTGATGCAGCGCATCTGCGGCTTCCTCGGTATCGGTCTGCCGGACGATCAGGTCCGCCGCACAATGCTCGAGCGCGTCAATACCACATCAAAGTTCAGCGCTCCCATGCCACCGGAAGTGCGTCGGCGGGT
This sequence comes from Spirochaetaceae bacterium, assembly GCA_007693325.1. Classification (GTDB taxonomy): domain Bacteria; phylum Spirochaetota; class Spirochaetia; order DSM-27196; family PWMO01; genus PWMO01. Next base: position 1,975 of record REDW01000012.1, on the reverse strand, counting down.
CGCAGAACTGCTGCTGCCCAAAATTGAAGACCAGGCAGCGCTCTTCGGCGGTTACGCAGAACAGTGGCTCGAGGACGCCCGCCGCGCCGCCTCCGGCACATCCGGCTGACGCGCACCCGCGCTTGTTTTTTCCCCCGTCGTGGCTCTATACTTGAAGTACCAGACGCGATACTGCTGTTATATGGGGTAACGGAGGGTCGCGGGGAATGAGTGAAACCGTGGAACTGTCGCACGAAGCGTTGGAAACTATCGGCCACTACGTCAGGCGTAATCTCGGCGGCTGATGCCGATCTGATGCGTGACCGGGTATTCGGCTCAACTCGGACCTGGACCGCGCTATCGAGCCAGGCACCTGGTTGACCGAAACAACCGTCTCGCATATGATTCCAGTATGTCGACAGTTCTTCGACATACTGGAATCGAAACCGGAGCTCAACGGCTTCCTGCGCAACCGGTCTTTGATTATGTCGCGCTGACCGCTGCGCTCGGCAACTACAAGAGACCGCGGGACCGGATTACCCGCCTGCTGCGTTCCGGTGACATCCTTCGCCTCAAGAAGGGACTATACTGTCACGCCGCTGCCATTGAAACCGGTGCACTGAGTAAGGAGCTGATCGGCAATCTCCTGTACGGCCCCTCGTACGTCTCGCTTCAGACCGCGCTCGCGATTCATCGGCTGATTCCCGAACGAGTGCACCACGTGACATCGGTAACCACCGGCAAAGCCAAACGCTACATAACACCGGTGGGCGCGTTTATCTATCGCAGCGTTCCCGTCGCTTACTACTGGCGTGGTGTCGAGCTCGCGGGGACCCAGCCCTTCAGCGCCTATCTGCGGGCCACTGCCGAGAAGGCGCTCGCCGATACGGTCTATTTCTCAAGCGGAATAGAATCCGTCGCCGATGCCCGCACCTTCCTGCTCGCGGACCTGCGCATCGAGACCGAATCGCTGCGCAGCCTCGATGCAGCTCTGTTCGCCGAGATCGCACAGGTGGCGGGCAAGCGCAGCCTTCTGAGAGTCGCTGAACTGCTGCGTGAGGTCGGGGCGTGAGAACCGCCATAGGCGACCTGATCGAGCGCCGAAACCCTGTTACGGTTGAAGACTACGATCGGGTCCTGCGCGAGGCAATTCAGCTCGTGGCGCTGCTGGGACTGTGGCGCGCCCGCTTCTTCGAGCACGCCGCGTTCTACGGCGGAACCGCGCTGCGTATCGTGCACGGATTGCCGCGGTTCTCGCAAACCATCGACTTCTCACTGCTGGTTCAAAACCTGGATTTTTCGCTCGAGCGCTATTTCAACGCGCTGCAAACCGAGCTGCAGGCGTACGGACTTGCGTGTACGCTGATCGAAGATAGACGAACAGCGGGTGCCATCGAATCCGCCTTCATCAAGGCAAACACGCGCAAACACGTTCTGGAGGTGGCTCCCGAGACCGGGCTCGCAGAGCGTATACCGCGTAACCAGCTTCTGCGGGTCAAGCTGGAGGTAGACACCGATCCACCCGGCGGCTTTTCCACGGAGGCACGGCCGGTCCTCGAGCCCGTGCCCTTCACCGTGCGGGTCTATACGCTGCCGGACCTGTTTGCCGGCAAGATGCACGGCGTGCTCTGCCGGCGCTGGGCTACGCGCGTCAAAGGGCGCGACTGGTACGACCTGATCTGGTTCCTGCAGAGCAACACTCCACTGCATCTGGCGCACCTGGAATCACGCATGCGCCAATCAGGCCACTGGTCGGTTGCCGAGCCGCTCGACGCCGCAGCCTTCAGGCAGCTCTACGCGCAAAGAGTGGACTCCACGGATTTCGTGCGGGCGGTTAACGACGTCATCCCGTTCATCGCCGATCCGCGCCAGCTTGAAGCGTGGGATCAAGCGCTGTTCCTCTCGCTGTCCGACCGGATTCGCTGCACCTGAGTGCCCGCGCGCGCTTGTTTTTTCCCCCGTCGTGGCTCTATACTTGAAGTACCAGACGCGATAC
>REDW01000060.1 GCA_007693325.1 Spirochaetaceae bacterium | reverse complement strand
ACTGGCGCAATCTCGAGCTGCGCGAGGCGATGTACGACGTGATGCGCTTCTGGCTCGATCTGGGCGCGGACGGCTTTCGTCTCGACGTGGTGAACTGGTTTGTAAAGGATGACGAGTTCCGCTCCAATCCGTGGAGCATGATCATGAGCCCGGACCTCTTTCAGGACCACATCTACGACCGCAACCGCCCGGAAACCCACGATATCTGCCGCCGCATGCGCTCTCTAACCGACGGGTACACCGCGGATCAACGGCACAAACCGGCCGAGGAACGCGTTCTGGTAGGAGAAGTGTTCACCAAGAATGCGCAGCTGGCAGCCGAGTTTCACGGCTACAACAACGATCAGCTGCACATGGCGTTCAACTTTGACTTCCTGTACCAGCCCTGGAGCGCGCGCGCGTTCTACCAGTCAATCATGCGCTGGTACGAGGCTATTCCCGCGGGCGCCTGGCCCAACTTCACCCTGAGTAACCACGACCAGCCGCGCCACTACGGCCGCTACAAGAAGCCGCTGTTCACCGAAGCGCGTGCACGGGTAGCCGCGGCAATGCTGCTGACCCTCAAAGGCACACCGTTTCTCTACTACGGCGAAGAGATCGGCATGGACAATCTGCCGATCAGGCGCTCCGATCTTCAGGATCCCTTCGGCAAGAAGACCTGGCCAATCCGCAAATTCGGCCGCGACCCCGAACGCACCCCGATGCAGTGGGACTCCAGCCCGTACGCCGGCTTCACCGAACACGGCCACCGCCCGTGGCTGCCCATCCCGCGCGACAGCGTGCGCAAGAACGTCGCCGTCCAGCTCGCCGAGCCTGAATCGCTGTTGAACTTCTATCGGCGCCTGATCGCGTTGCGCAAAGAATACCCGGTGCTGCAGATCGGCGAGATTACGTTTCTGGTTCCCGGCACGCGCAACCTGCTGGCCTACCGCCGCGAGCTGCCGCAGAACGACACTACGCGTTCTGTAGCGGTTTTTCTGAACTTCGGTATGCGCAAGGTGCTCGATTTCCAGCGCCACATCATCCAGGCCGAGCACCAGCGTTTTGCCGAGCGCAGTTGGACGGTGCTGCTGGGAACCCACCGCAGCGCCGGTGACTCTGTGGGCCTGCCTACGCTGCAGGCGTGTGAAGTGCTGCTCCTGATCGCAGACCAGTAAGACACACAGACCGGGCTATACCGAGGTAACGCCGGTCTCCTCGGACCGTCGGTCGTCAGGCTTACCGCTGGACTCGCCGTCTTCGAATTCCGCCATATCCTCACCGTCGTCATCTGACCGGCCTGGCTCGGACTGTTGGCTCAATTCGGCCTGAGGCTCAATGCCAAACCGCTGCAACGCCAGGCGCAGATCGCCGACACCCTGAGACAGCTCGGCTACGCTCGTGGATATCTGTTCCAGGTCAGCCGATCCCTTGCCGGCCTCGGCGTCAATCGCGGAGATCTCGCTGATCATCTGCGCCGACACCTCGATTACGCTGCGCATGGACTCGACAATCTGGCGCGAAGCGTCGATAGATTCGCCGGAACCCTGTCTGACGCTTGAAGATATCTGGTTGAGCATATCCATCGCCTTGCGAATCTCGCTGCTGCCGGCGGCCAGTTGATCCGTGGTGGCTGCGATTTCCTGGAAAGAATCGGAAACCGCGTGGACCTCTTCGTCAATAGCTTCAAATACGGCCGTGGTCTGACTACTGAGCGCCTCGGCGGTCTGGATGCGTTCAATAATGGTGCTTATCACCCGGCCAATCGAGTTTGAACTCTCGCCGGCTTCGCCGGCCAGCTTGCGGATCTCGTCCGCCACCACCGCAAATCCCTTTCCGGCCTCACCGGCGTGGGCGGCCTCGATGGCGGCGTTCATCGAAAGCAGGTTGGTCTGTGATGCTATCGTCCTGATGATATCGACAAAGCCGGCAATATCTTCCACGCTGTCAGCAACTGCCTTGATTGCGTCCTGCATCTCGCCGAGCTGCTCGCCACCGGCCTGGGCGCGTCGGGTAAGGTCGATCGAACTCTGCTTCTTGGTAGCCGTGATCGAAGCTACGTTGTCCAGCGACGCCGACATCTGCTCAACGGCAGCGGTGGACTCGGTTACCGCAGATGCCTGCTCGTCGATCGAACGGTTCAGCTGCTGCACCTGCGTGCCGATGCGCTGCACCGCCAGCGATGAATGCTCAATCTTTCCGTTCAGCTGCAGCACGGTGTCCTTCATGCTGCCGGTACCGTCCGCGACAGACCGCAGACGCGCAATCGCCTGGCGTGTCTGCCCACCCAGCCGGCCTTGAATGCGGTTGCTGCGCTCACACGCTTGCCCCACCAGCTCCAGATTCTCGCGCAGACGCGCACCAAGCTGGTTGAAGCCGCGGGCCATGTTCAGCGCCTCCGCACTGCCCACAAGGGCCAACTGCTGTTCAGTGTCACCATCGAGCAGGCGCTGCACCGCCGCCGTGATTGCACCAAACGGCCTCAGCATCCGCGACAGCAACCGTGCGCCGCACAGCGCAAGCAGCAGCAGCGTCAGCGCTGTCAACACCGCAACCGTGCGCGCAAATCTGTACAGACCCTGGTAGCGCACGCGGTCCGCAACAACGTAGCCGCTGTACCAGTCCCACGGTTGATAGTGTGAAAACACCACCCGATACGCTGAACCGGAAAGCCAGATATCCGCGTGGCCTTCAGCACGGCCCGCGATTTGGTCAAACACTTCGTGCAGCAGCAGCGAGGCGGAGATCCCGTCGCGTTGCGGGAACAGCAGCACTTCACGATCAGCGGTGAAAACAAAGGGCTGACCGCGCTGGTCCGGTCCGGCCACAAATCGGTCGTCCAACCGCTGCAGCAGGTCTGCCCGGCTCTGCTCAGCATCCAGGATGTCCCTACCGTGGGTGTTCAAATCGCGGTATTCGTGCTCCATCAGGCGGATGCGCTCGCGGTAGTCCCGCGCGTAGAGCACGTCGATCTCTGCACGGAATTCGTAGACCGCGTAACCAACGGTGATAACCGACGTCACAACGACTGCACACACACCGAGCAGCAACAGTTTGAGCTTGAGCGAGCTGGGTTTCATTGGTCGAAGTATAGTGCAGCGCCCCGGCTTTCGCAAATCGAGCTGACTGCCACGAAGCCTGGTGATGGTTCCCGGGCCGGGGCCCCCTACTCGGACAGCCCCACCATCTTGGCGCTGGCATCCCACAGCTGTTCGGCCAGCTCCTGATTGTGGCTCAACTGCGATGACCTGGCGCGCTTGCAGTCCGAAAAATAGGCCGCCGAAACGTTCTCCACCTCCGGGCTGACCGCCAGGTAGACACAGGTCGAAGCGCCCTCTTCGGCGGAAACGCCGCCGGAGTAGTAGACGTGCAGCAGCTTGGTGCGCACCACGCCGGGCGTGAGCGCGTTGGCCGTTACCCCGAGTCGCGTCGTGCGGCGCGCCAGCTCGTAGGTAAACAGAATGTTTGCCAGCTTGGATGCGGCGTAGGCTTCCAGGCCGTCGTAACTCTCTTCCATGTTGAGATCATCAAAATTGATTCGCCCGCTGCTATGAGACATCGAGCTGACGTTGATCACCCGTGCCGGGGCGCTTTTTTTCAGTATACCGAGCAACAGGTTGGTCAGCAGAAACGGCGCCAGGTGGTTGACCGCCCAGGTCAGCTCGTAGCCGTCGTGGCTGGAACGCCGCTCCCTGGTCATAACCGCGGCGTTATTGATCAGCACATCCAGCCTGTCGCTGTTGGCTAATACCGCCTCGGCAACGCGCCGTACCTGCTGCAGACTGGAGAAGTCTCCGATCACCGCCTCAATCGCCGCATCGGGAACGTGTTCCCAAAGCCGCTGTGTAGCGTGGCGGATGCGCTCCTGGTTGCGGCCGTGAAGTATCACTTCGTGGCCCTGTTTGGCAAGCGCGATTGCGGTTGCCAGCCCGATGCCATCGGTGCTCCCGGTCACCAGAATCCGTTTGACCTGCTGCGCGCGCGCGTCTGTTGCTGCCTGAGACATCGGCGTTCTCCTTGGGGCCCATTCTACCCGATGCCCGCGATGTTGACAGCCCATGCCCGGCAAAGTAGACTCAAGGGCCGTAGCACAAGCGCCCCGGTAGCTCAGGTGGATAGAGCAGCTGCCTCCTAAGCAGCAGGTCAGGCGTTCGAGTCGCCTCCGGGGTATTCCACGTA
>REDW01000013.1 GCA_007693325.1 Spirochaetaceae bacterium | reverse complement strand
GACCTCAAACCGTCCGTAGCCCGCAGAGCAGATATTGAGGCCGTCTCGGTATGAGTTCAAAGGAGATTCTGGTGGACCCCGCTGTTAGCTGTCAGCAAGGTGTTCGAGATCGTCGAGGTCTTTGTGACGCCCGGACGCACGCTTGTTTTCCACAAGATGACGGAGGGAAATGAGGTTCACGGTCTGGTCACCAAACCTGGCGATCGTTCGAGCTTGAAAGCACTGTTCAAAGCTGACGCCGTCGATTCCGGTGAATATTTCGATCCGTACGGGCGGGAGGCCCATCCGCACAATTGAATTATCCTGGAGGAATAACGCCGGAGTCAGCGACTCGGCGGATATCCATAGTACCCGACTGCGTAGCCGCCGATGAGCAGATATTCAACCTCGGCTTCTTCGAGATATCTCAAGAACTCTATGAAGTCGTGCGGTAGCGCGTTCGTATCCATACGCAGCGATCCTGTTGGTCTGAATGGCCCTGATACGCTCTTCGGGCGTACGCGAACGCCAGTACGCGTCGTCCGAGCTGTCGTGAAGTCTTACTACCGTGATCGTGTTACGATCGACCTTCATACGCGTACAGAATACCATGAACACAACCACGGAACAAGCAAGCGACAAGGAGAGCAGCAATTCCAAATCTGGACTACGGTCCGAAATCCCGTACCGCAAGTGCTTCGACGATTCATCTTTTGGCTCTGGAGAACTGCTCAGTCGCATCGCTGCCGCCAAACGTATTCACGGCCGGAACCCGATATTGGTGTTCGCTGGCTTCTTCCCGCACCACCTTTCGTGGGGTACAATTGCCTTGTCATGGCTGATTCAACCATCTCCTGCGGACGCCGGCGTGCTGCGGGCAGATCTCAGATTGCCGAAGCCGGCTCACCTGGAGCGCGCACAACACACACCGCCGCGCAGACTCTCAAGCCCCGCGATCCTGGAGCCGGGGAGGAGATCCATCGTTGATGGAACCACCAAAACCGTCATTGGTTCTGAGCTGTGCTGGCAGGCAGATCTTCAGCAGTAACGGCACGTGGCTCTTTCCGTTGCTCGAGCTCGAGCGGTTCCTGCTCGATTCCGCGGTGGCAGCGCCGGAATGCTGGCTGTATGACAAACTGGTAGGCAAGGCCGCAGCGCTGTTGCTGGTGCGTCTCGGTATCCGCAAGCTGGAAACGGATCTTCTCAGCGACCGTGCCGCTCCGGTACTGCAGGCTCATCGCGTCAGCTACCGTTTCCGGGCACGGATCGAGCGTCTTGATTGTCGTACCGAAGAACTGCTGGCCGATATCGACGATCCAGAGCAGGCGCATCGGCTGATCCTGGCCCGAATTGACGCATTGCGCTGACACAACGGCAGCGGCTACGTATCAGAACGGTACACTTCGGCTGAAGTGTACTGATAGAGTGCATTTTGACAAAAGTGTACTGAAGGGGTAGACTGGTTTGATGAAGGTAGTCGGCTTGATTGCGGATATCGTTGGGTCACGGGAGATAGCCTCCCGGGCGGAGTTCCAGAGGGGACTGGAAACCGTGCTCAACGAAATCAACGCGCGCTCGGCTGATCGGCTGCTGTCGCCGTATACGATTACCATCGGAGACGAGTTTCAGGCGCTCTACGCCGGTTTCGGGGGACTGTTTGGTGACGTGCTGCGAATCCTGTGGCGGGTCCACCCGCACAGGATTCGCTTTGCGGTCAACTACGACCTGATCACAACGGCACTGAACCGCACTTCGGCGGTGGGAATGGACGGTCCGGTTTTCTACGGGGCGCGCACAGAACTGGATTCGCTCAAACAGCGATCTGCAACGTCGATTCGCGTCGGCGGTCTGGCGCTGCGGTCGCACGAGGTGATCAACGCTGCGCTTGACCTGTTGTGCGATAATGTCAACCGATGGCCACGGACCGCCCTCGGCGTGCTTGCACACTCTCTGGATGGGCTGACGGTGCCGCAGATGGAAGAATCGCTGGAAGTCAAGCGCCGGGCGGTCTACAAGAGCTTCCGCAACAACAACATCGACCACCACATCACGCTGCTGCGGGCGGTTACCGCTGAACTCGAGGCCGGGGTGGGGGACTGAGATGCCGATTGCCGCTATTGCCGCGTACGCGACGCTCGCGTGGGTCTCGCTGAGGCTGATTCTGGATCGCCCTCACAGGCACGGCGGGCTTGCCGCTATCCGACTGCAATTGCTCTTGCTTATGCTGCTGGCGATGCTGCCGGTGGCCGCGCAGCGTAGTCTGATACCGACACTGATTGCAGTTGTTCTGGTCACGGTGATCGATCTGTTGCTTATCACTCTCTTGCGTGACCGGGATCTTGGACGCGCGATGGCGACGCTGGTGTCGGTACTGCTGGTGATGCTGCTGTTTTCGGATGCGCGGATTACAACCGGCTTCAATCAACCGGCGCGGGACCTCTTTGAGCTGCTGTTCCGCGGCAACCGGATGATCGGTTCCGTAGGTGAGGACGGGTTTGCCTACGCGATGATGTTTATGGCCGGCATGCTGCTGTCGGCGCTGGAGGCGAACCACGTGGTGATCTACGTGCTGCGGCGGTTGCAACTTGGACCGGTGGCACCACAACCGCAATACCGGCTGTTTGCAGATAAAGACAAGGGCCGCGGCAAGGTGATCGGCTACCTGGAACGGGCGCTGGTATTCTCGCTGGTATTGAGCGGCAACCTGGGTGGTATAGGATTTGTGCTTGCAGCCAAGGCCCTGGCCCGATTCCGGGAACTCGATACCCGCGAGTTTGCCGAATACGTACTGATTGGCACCCTGGTTTCGGTCGGCATGGCGGCGCTTATCGGCGCGCTGTTTGGCGCACTGCGGTTCTGACTCCAAGGCAGGCCCATTCGCACAGTTGAAACACGCTGGAGAGACAGCGATCCAGGCGTCCATATCCGCCGATGAGCAGATACTCGACCCGTTCCACCGGCACGGGTAACTCGTGAGCGGTTGGGAACGCGTTACTGCAGACAAATCACGGCGAGCTGCATGGCGGCGGCAACGGCTGCGAGGCGGCGGTCAAGCGTCAAAAGGGTGCCGCCGCTGAGCTCCGCCAGGGCGATGTAGGCGGCGTCGTACGCCGTAAGGGTGTGGCCGATCCCCAGGTGAAAAAGGTGCGCCGCCGTTGTCGGCCCCGGTGGTTCGTGGGTAACCCGGGGAAGGAGGCGCAGTGCGCTCAGCGCTTCACGGGCTTCGGCCGCCGACATCACCCCACGTCGAACCGCGGTCAGCAGCACGTTGGTTGACTCGTACCACCAGAGGGCCGGCACGGCAATCTCGGCATCCTGTGGAAGGCCATCGAGCCATTGCGTCACCGCCGCCGACTTCTCATCCGGAAGCACCAGCGCCACTGCCGCTGAGCAGTCAAGAATGATGCGTGTCACCGCTCGCGATCCTCACGGACCCACGCGGCCACGTCAACGTTGCTGCCACGCTGCGCCAGCCGCTCTCTCAACGCGGTGCACGCGGCAAGCGCGGCACGGCGCTGGGAATCTGCTGATTCCACCGGCCGCAGCTCCGCCGCCGGCCTGCCACGCCGGGTTATCACAAACGTTTCTCCCCGTTCTACGCGTTCCAGGTAGCCGGCGAGGTGAGTCTTGGCGTCAAAACTGCCCACAGTCTGTTTCATACGACCAGTTTATTAAACCAGTTGTATTTCGTCAAGGGCCCCTGAAAGGATCGGACTCCGTGCGAGGGCTTGCGCCGCCGGGAAAAATAGATGAACATTGAGCTATCCTTAAACGAAAAGGAAGTGGTGCCGATATTGTTGTTCGGTCTTCGGAACTCGACGGCCGAAGGGAGGGATGACCGATGAGTGACGAGCTCGAGCGTTACCGGACGCAGCGGCCTCGGCCGCCGGCCGGCGTACAGATCCCGGACGGGTTTGGGTATGTGCAGTTCAAAGCCTTCCTCTACCTGGAGCTCGGTCCGGAGGGCTATCGCGAGAGGGACGCACTGCACATGCCTGCGGCGGATTGGCCTCTCGCCGCACTCGAGGCAATCGAGCACGGCTGCCGGCAACTCTTCCATTGGCGCGGGATCGGCGCCGAAGCTCCGCTTGAAGGTATCGGCATTGACGGCTTCTATCGGCTGATTCGGATGTTTCATTTCCGCGTCGAGCAACAGACAGCGCTGACTACTGATGAAGATGACTGTATCACCGACCGGATGAGC
>REDW01000089.1 GCA_007693325.1 Spirochaetaceae bacterium | reverse complement strand
AAAAATCTCCACTGTGGCCCTTGCTTGCGTTCGCAAGATCGCCGTAGTAGTTGACACGCCTGGTCACCACTGGCAGAATGATACGCAATACTGAAAAATGGATGGAGGAAGCAGTGTTCAATCGCAGAAGTATTGTTTTGGTCGTAGTCGTTCTGCTCATTGGTTTGGCGGTTCCCGTGATCGTAGTAGGTCAATCGGCGCAATGGCCCGCATGGGATATGCGCGATGGGGACTATCGAGGTCACTTCGATGACCGAGAGCACAACGTGAGCGTTCAGATCCGCCTGGAGAATCAGGAGATTGTTGCTGTGAGTCTGAGGTGGGCCTACTATCGTGGAGTAGATTACCGCGCCGCGGACGATGATCCGGTAGCAGGGATCTACCAGCAGCACGTGGAGGCACTGGAGTATCTGATCGGCGCCAGGGGTGTTCAAGAGATAGTGGAGAGAACGACCTACATGGAAGGTTCACCCTCCGGTCCGGCTCTCAATGCTATCAGCACACAGGACGTGGACGGCTTCACCGCGGCAACTATTCGGTCAGGAAAGATTGGCTCAGCGGTGCGCGATGCATTGAATCGTGGGCGCTATAGACCGTAGTGTAGCGTTTTCTGGCAATTGCAACGCTCGGGGTTAACACTCCGGGCGTTTTTTCTGCACTTCAGTTGGAATTGCCGGATCAACGGGTAATCACTACTGACCAGGTGCGGCAATGTTACAGCGGTCCGTTGACAAACCGTGCAAACCGGCGATATAGTGTGGCTCCGCAATGGCCCTGGGCATCGGCATGCAAGAGGTCGTTGGTTCAACTCCAATTTCGCCCAGAGCCGACCCGATGGTCGGTTTTTTTGGGGGCTCGGTCACGAGCCTCAGCAGCAGGAGGCCCTTAAGTGAGTTCAATGACGTCCAGAGAACGGGTCCAGGCAGCTATTCAGCGGCAGCAGCCGGATCGCGTTCCCACCGCCCTGTGGGGCAGCTACTACACCCTCAACGATGACACCTATTTCAATCTCTTGAAGCACCTGGGGCTCGAAGCGCCGCTGGCGCCGTTTCGCAAACAGAAGCCGCGAAATTCCAATTACTACGACGAACGGATTCTGGACGCTCTGGACACCGATGTGCGCTACGTCTGGTCGGGGTTTACCGACCTGGGCGGTGCCAGGATGGACGGAGACTGCAAGGACGCGTGGGGCGTAGAGTGGCAGCGCAGCGGGCCGCACATATCTTCGGTCAACCCGCCGCTGAGCGGGGCCGACCTTGAGCAGATCGAAGCATACGCCTGGCCTGATCCCGCGCAATACCTCGATGTAGCGTTGATCAAGGATCGCATGGCGTTCCTCAAGCGAAACTATCCGGACCACGCCCTGGCGGCGCGCGCGGTTAACTCCTACGGCCCGTTCGAGCAGGCATCGGTTCTGCGTGGACGCGAGGACTTCTACATGGACATGATTGCCGAGCCGGAGATCGCACAGCGCCTGGTAGACAAGTGTGCCGACGTGATTATCCGGACGCAGGAGATCTATCTTGAGCTGTGCGGCGATGACCTGGATTTCTTTGAGATTCCTGGCGATGATTACGGTGGCACCAGCGATCTTATGATTTCTCCGGATGCGTTCGATAGCATGCTGAAGCCCGCGCTTGCCCGCATAGTTCAGTCGGTCAAGTCTTATCGCTCCGATCTACCGGTTGCCTTTCATTCGGACGGTGCCATAACCAGCATTATAGGAAGCCTCGTCGAGATAGGCGTTGATATCCTCAATCCGCTGGAGCCGCTGCAGGCGGTGGACTGGGGCCGGATCAAAAGAGAGTTTGGCGACAGATTGTGCTTCATGGGCGGCGTGGATTTAAAGAACGCTCTACCGGGCACCACGGACGACGTAGTAGCAGACGTACAAAGATGCGTGCGTACGTTCGCCGCCGGTGGGGGCTTCATTCTCACGTCGGCCAACCATATGCAGGCGGACATTCCGCCGCAGAACATCGTAACCATGTTTGAAGCGGCCAGAACGCACGGTGCCTATCCGCTGCAAGTGTAAAATACCGCCGGATGCGCTATAGTACAGACTATGACGCGTCGCAGATTATGTCTGGTAGTTGCGGTTGCCGGATTGGTGTCACTCAGCGGTGCTGCGCAGGCCGAGGCTCAGACAGCCTACGGTTTCTCGCTGGGTGGCAATTTCTTCCGTTATGATGAGTTCTTTCTGGCCACCGGGGCCACCGTGCTGATCGAAACTGCAGAACAGATGGAAGTACAGATCGGCGCCGACTTTGCCATCCGTACTACCAGAGATGATGACGGTGACATCGTTCCCAGGATACTGCTTCCCGCTACACTTGGGATGAACTTCCTGTTTCCCGGCGAGACAATTACCGGGCTTTTCGGCGCCGGGGTCACACCCACTTTTCTCTTCAGAACTGACAAATCCGATTCGCGATTCCTGATGGGCCCCTACGCCAAGGCGGGAGTCCGGGCCGAGGTACACGCCGTCATGAGCTGGTTTCTGGAGATACAGCAGGACCTGTTGTTCGGCGGTCCAGACTGGATCAACACGGCTACCCGGATCCAAACCGGTATCGTTTATAGGCCGTAGCTTGCAGCGGGGTTTACCGCAGCACGCGAATGCGGTATAACTATCCCGTATTTGATGACATAAACAGTAAGGCAGCGGATGGAATAGCTGCTGCCTGAAGCGAGGCAACGCGTGGTCAAGCGGTTGGGCGTCTGTTGTGTGCTGTTGTGGCTATGCTTTCCGATACAAGCGGTCGATTGGGGCGGCAGTTCGACGTTCTTTGCAACGGTCGAGTCTGATGACGACCTCGATTGGTTTTCCGAAGGGCTACTGGCCCTGTGGCTCAACGCTCCGCTTGGACCATCCTATTCCATGGTATCGCAGGGCAGCTTCCGCGCAACTACCGACCCGCTCTACGTCGCTGACCTGGATCTGCTGTACCTGGAGGGGCTATCCGCTGTGGGCGAAAGGCTGGCGGTCGGGACCCGCGCGGGCCGGTTTTTACTGGATGAGTTCTCCGGACTGGTCTTTGAACATCGCGGCGACGGCGTCGAGATCTGGCTGTCTTCACGCCCGGCAGTTACGCGCATCGGTGCGGTCTACACCGGTCTATTACTCAAGCCAAACAGTGCCGTAGTAATGTCTAAACTCGATGAAATTGATGACCGCGATGACGATGTGCGTCTGGCGCCGCGGCGCCTGGTAGCTATTGGGGAGGTGCAGTTTGTCGAGCCACTACCGCGCACCGATGTCACGCTGGCGGTAGTTGTTCAGCAGGACCTGCGTGATTCCGCGGATCTTATTGAAGAAGGCGAGACCGTGCTCGATGAGACCAGCGGAGGCCTGCTGGATACACGCTACGCGCTGCTGGGTGTAAATGGCGCACTGGGAACGCGCTGGTTTTACGCGCTGAGCGGCGGGGTACAATTTGGCCGTGTGCTTGCGTACGTACCCGATGCAGAGTCCGCCACCGGGGCACGCTACGCCTACGCTGATATCCGCTCCTATGCAGGCTCTATCGGGCTAGAGCACTACGTTCCCGGACCGCGCGCCGGGCGCTGGGGGCATTGTATTCCAGTGGCGATCCTGATTCCCGTTCGGTCAGGGAGGGAGGACGCAGCGACAAGGTAACCCAGTTCCAGCCGATAGCGACCCAACCGACAGGACTTGTGGCGGCAGCTCAGCCGGGTAACCTGGTAACCGTTGGTGTTGACTACAGCCTGCGGCCGTTCAGCGTAACAGCTCCATCCAGCCTCAGTGAATTGCAGACCGGGATTTCTGCAACACTGCTGCTACGCGCGCTGAACAGTGGGCCGGTGGATATGGCGGGAGTAAACGTAGACCGTGGCGGCAGGTACCTGGGAACCGAAGTGGGCGCCTCGGTTGTCTATCGTCCGTTCCACGATCTGGGCATGGCGCTGCAGGCAGGCGTACTACTGCCCAACAGCAGCTCTGGGGGGCCACTTGACAATCAATGGCAGGATCCACGATTTGCGCTACAGGCTGAATTGAGTCTGAGCTTCTAGGAGGACACAGTATGCGAAGAATGCTCGTTTTGTGTGCACTCATCGCCTTGCTGACAGCCACGCCCGTAGTTGCCGAACCGGTGACTGTTGTGGCTGCCGCCGGACGTGTGGAAACACGCCTGCCGGGACAACCGTGGCACGCGCTCGCGGTTGGGGACGAAGTGCCTGTGGGCGCCGACATCTCCACCGGTTTTGGCTCGCGTGCAACCCTCGATGTTGCCGGCAACCAGGTACACGTGGCAGCGTTGACGCGTGTGGCGCTGGAGTCTCTTGTTCGTACGGATGCCCACACAACCACTGAGCTGAATCTGCGCGTCGGCAGAGTCTCGGCGGAGGTCCGTACGCCAGAGGGATTGAGTCAGGATTTCCGGCTGCGCAGCACGCAGTCAACCGCGTCGGTGCGCGGGACACGGTTTAGCTACGACGGTGTAACGCTGATTGTAGACGAGGGGCGTGTGGAGCTGAGCAACCGGCTTGAACAGCGCCGTACGGTGCTCGCCGGCCACCAGTCACGCACAACGGAGTACACTCCACCGCTGCGCGGCGACACAGTTCTGCTCAGTCGTACAACCATTACGGCCCTCCCGTTGGACGCCGGCGGTAACACCACGCGCACGCGGCCGATCCGGCTACGGACCGCCAGCGGCAGCGTTCGAGTGAGGGTGTTTGCCCCCAGGGGAGGATGAGAATATGATTTCAAAAGACCGTCCGGGGAGAGCAGCGCGCCATGCGGCGCGCGTTGTGGTGACGCTGGTAACTACCGTAGTGCTGGCCGGCTGTTACTGGCAGCCCGGCGTGGCAACCGGTTCATTACGCTTGAGCTTTGAGGCGCCACCTGACACTGAAGTGGGCACGCTGCAAGCCGAGGAGGAGGCGGCACGGGTATTCCTTGTGGCAGGTACCGGCTACAACCAGCGGTTCTACCCGTTGAATCCAAAGGCCGCTACGCCGTACCTGCAAACGGCGTTTTCATTGAGCGCGCGTTTTCCGTCGCGCCCCGGGGCGGAGGTGGTAATCGAAGACATTCCGGATGTGGCTCCGTATCGCGTCTTTGTTGCAACCGGGGAACCGGTGCGCGGTGGCGGGTTCAAGGTACTGCGCTGGGGCGCATCAGACCTCTTCAACATCGCTGCGGGACGTGAGATTGGAACAGACATCCTGCTGCGTGACAGCCGGCCACAGGTGTCATGGGCGCTTCCAGGCACCGCGATAGGTGGTATCGTTGCCTACGTCGATACAGAAACCACGAGGCTGTTTGCCGCAGGGGGCCAGGGCACAGTGTACGGGCGTACCTGGCAGGAAAATGAGCTGACAGGTTCTGGGTCTGGTCTTGTTGACGAAGTTATCGGTGAGAGACTTGTGATTCATTCCATCCAACCCGGCAGAAGTGAGCCGTTGCTGCTGGCAACTTCAAACGGCCTGTACCAGGGGTCTGAGCCGTCAGAGCAATACGAACGTATCGAAGAAAGAGGAAGCCCCCGCGGCGACACCCTGGGGGCCATCGAGTTCGAGGTTGCCGACGGCAACCCGGTGATTCTGTACTATAGCGCGCACCGCATCGGCGGGCGCGATCAGGCTGGCGATTGGTTCTCAATCGATATGCGCGCGGTGGTCAATGGCGTGCCGGTGACGGCTATGGCCACCGACGGCGAGGACTACGCATTTGTGGCCACCCCCGCGGGGGCGTTGCGGATTGCTGCAGCAGACCTGAATGCCGAGTGGACGTCGTGGAAGGAACTGGCTTCAAACGGTGTCTTTTTTGACGGTTATGTACCGTCCGCAATCAATTCTCTGGCTGCATCTCAGCCCGGAGATTCGGATGGCGCTCTGTTTGTCGGTACGGCCAACGGGATCTACGTGTTCTCCGGCGCCCTGAGCTCCGACTGGAACCCCGGTGCAGACCGGCCGTCTCAGATACGCGCAACGCGCGGCCGGCCGATACACAGAATCGCTGTGCACGCAGACGAAGGCTTGCAGAGGATGGCCGCCATCACGCCGTTTGAACTGTTGATTATGATTACGGACTCCAGCGGCACCCGCTCGCTGCCGTTTGTTGCAGCCTATCCCGGCAGTCCCACAGACCTTGCGTGGCTGGATGGCACGCATCTGGCCGTGTCAGGATCCGAGGGTATCGTGGTCCTCGATATGAGCGTGATCCCGTAGGGATTGCGCCGCGCGCAACCGGATTGCACCCGGCACGCCTGAACCGGCGCTGGTCAGCCGGTCACCGCTCCCTGGCTGGCAGATGATACCAGGCGCGCGTACTTTGCCAGGGCGCCCCAGGTGTAGCGCGGCGCAGGGGCGTTCCAGCCGGAGCGGCGGCGCTCGAGTTCCGCGTCATCGAGGTCGACCTCGATCAGCTTGGCTTTGCTGTCAATGGTTACCATGTCTCCATCCTGCAATAGCGCGATAGTTCCGCCTACCTGTGCTTCCGGGGCCACATGGCCAACAACCATGCCGTGACTGCCGCCGGAGAACCGGCCGTCTGTGATCAGCGCAACGTCCTTGATCAACCCAACGCCGGCTATTGCAGAGGTTGGCGAGAGCATCTCGCGCATGCCGGGTCCGCCCTTGGGCCCCTCGTAGCGGATAACCACAACATCGCCCTTCTTGATGCGGTCATTGAGAATAGCGTTGAGCGCTTCTTCCTCGTGGTCAAACACGCGCGCCGGTCCGCTGTGTACGAATTCCTGCAGTCCACAGGTCTTGAGTACCGCGCCCTCGGCTGCCAGGTTGCCCTTGAGGATGACGATCGGACCGCTTGGTTTCTCGGGGGCATCAAACGTGTGGACAACATCCTGGCCTTCCAGCACCACCTGCACGTCGTGCAGATTTTCGGCCACGGTCCGTCCGGTAACCGTGAGCGCCTCACCGTGCAGCAGCCCCTCTTCGAGAAGCATCTTCATCACCATCTGCACGCCGCCCGCCGCGTGGAGATCCTCCATGACGTAGCGCCCGGCCGGTTTCATGTCGCACAAGATCGGCGTGGTGTCAGAGAAGTGGTTGAAATCATCAATAGCCAGTTCTACATTTACCTCGCGTGCCAACGCCAGAAGGTGCAGAACAGCATTTGTTGATCCGCCGAGCGCCATAATGGTCCGAATAGCGTTCTCAAACGCTTCACGGGTCATGATCTGCCGCGGAGTGATGCCGTTGAATACGCAGTGCATCAGTGCATCCGCAGAATCACTCATCACGGCGTTGCGTTGATCGGACTCCGCGGGAACCGAAGCGCTGCCCGGAATACTCATGCCTATGGCTTCCATGGCGGCCGCCATAGTGTTGGCGGTGTACATGCCGCCACAAGCGCCGGCGCCAGGGCAGGCGGCGCATTCTATAGCGTGCCGTTCTGCTTCTGTGATCTTGCCGGCGCTGTAGGCGCCAACGGCTTCAAAGGCGCTGACGATGTCCACCGGCTTACCGTTATGATTGCCGGCGCGAATGGTTCCGCCGTAAATGAAGACCGCGGGTACATTGTAACGAGCCAGCCCCATGACGGTTCCCGGGATGGTCTTATCACAGCCGCCGATTCCGAGCAGGGCGTCCATGGCGTGACCGCGAGCATCGAGTTCTATGATATCGGCAATTGTTTCACGGCTGATCAGCGAGCACTTCATCCCCTCGTGCCCCATGGCTTCACCGTCGGTAACCACAAAGGTGTGAAACAGCAGCGGTTTGGCGCCTGCATCTATGAGCCTGCGCCGCGATACCTTGGCTATTTCCCACAGGTGAACATTGCACGGCGAGACGTCGCTGTCGGCAACCGCCAAACCGATAATCGGTTTGCTGAAGTCTTCATCTTTGAAGCCAACCGCACGCAGCATGGCGCGATTGGCGGTTCTGGAAACGCCCTCGGTCATAGCGGCGCTGTTGCGGTTCAACTTGCGATCAGTTTGTGCCATCTCACACTCCCGCTGCAAAGCCGTCTACGTAGGGCAGGCGAGCGGCGGTCTGGTGTATCTGTTCCAGATTGTCCAGCAGTACCGACGTTGAATCCCAGGTTCCGGCAATCAATGAGTTACGGTATGCGGGCGGCAGGCTGAATGTGAAAGACTGCCGCGCCGCCGTGAGGGTGTTGGATCTCAGGTCCAGGTGGATCTCCGTTGTGGGCTCCTGCTCCACGGTTTCCATCAGCTGCAGCATATCCTGGCTCGAGAGCGTCACTGCCGGGACCCCCATGGCGGTGCAGTTGCCGGCAAAAATCTCGGCAAATGATTCTCCCACAACCGCCTGAATGCCGGCCTTCTGCAGCGCCTGAGGCGCGTGCTCGCGCGATGAACCGCAACCGAAGTTGCGGTTGACCAGCAGGATGCCGGCACCCTGGTAGCGGGATTCGTTGAACGGATGTGGCTTCTGGCTGCCGTCTTCCTTGAAGCGGACATCGTAGAACGCGTACTGACCCAGTCCTTCAAAGGT
Organism: Spirochaetaceae bacterium; assembly: GCA_007693325.1. Taxonomy (GTDB): domain Bacteria; phylum Spirochaetota; class Spirochaetia; order DSM-27196; family PWMO01; genus PWMO01. The sequence goes on along the minus strand of REDW01000089.1, from coordinate 51,402 downwards.
AACAACCTTCATGTAGCGCGCCGGAATGATCTGATCGGTATCGATATCATTGCCGCGAACCGGAATGCCGCGCCCTGTGATGCTGTCTACCGCCGGGTTTGTCTTCTCTGATACCATCATTGTGCTTGCTCCCTGGGATTCTCTCACACCGCGACCGGTTCGCGCATAAACTCGCGAACATCTACTACTTCACCGGAGATGGCTGCCGCGGCCACCATGGCGGGGCTCATTAACAGCGTACGTCCGGTGGGTGACCCCTGGCGGCCCACAAAGTTCCGGTTGGAAGAGCTTGCACAGATCTCGCGCCCCTGTAGCTTGTCAGGATTCATTGCCAGGCACATCGAACAACCTGCGCCGCGCCACTGGAAACCGGCGTCGGCAAAAACTCTGGCCAACCCTTCCTTTTCGGCTTGCCTGGCTACCTGCTTGGAGCCGGGCACCACAAACGCCTTGACATCCGCGTGGACGCGCTTGCCCTTGACCAGCGCGGCTGCCTCACGCAGGTCACTGATACGGGCGTTTGTGCACGAACCCAGGAACGCCACGTTGATCTTTTTGCCCTTGACGGTATCGCCTTCAGCAAAATCCATATGGGTGTACGCCTTTTCTGCTACTTCGCGATGTTCCGGTTTGAGTGACGAGATTGACGGGGTTTGCTCAGTGACCCGGATTGCCTGGCCAGGGTTGATACCCCAGGTGACCATCGGTTCAAGCGTGTTGGCGTCCAGGTGAAAGACGTCATCGTACTGGGCGTCGGGCCCCGAAGCGATGCTGTTCCAGAAATCAACCGCCTCGTCGAAGGCGTCTCCCTGTGGCGCGTAGCGGCGCCCCTGAAGGTAATCGAACGTCTTCTGGTCCGGGTTGACGTAACCCACGCGCGCGCCGCCCTCGATGCTCATATTGCAGATGGTCATGCGGCCTTCCATTGAAAGGTCATGGATGGTTTCGCCGCCGTACTCGTAGGCGTGACCGAGCCCGCCGTTCACCCCGAGGTCGGCGATGATTTTGAGGATGATGTCCTTGGCGTAGACCCCTCGCGCCAACTGCCCGCTGACTTCAATCCTGCGCACCTTGGGGCGGCTGATAGCCATGCACTGGGTTGCCAGCACGTCACGGATCTGCGAGGTGCCGATACCAAATGCAATGGCTCCAAATGCGCCGTGAGTTGATGTGTGCGAGTCACCGCAGGCAATGGTCATTCCCGGTTGCGTAATGCCTAACTCCGGACCGATGATATGCACAATTCCCTGGTAGTCGGTGTGCAGTCCAAAGAACTCTATCCCGTATTGCGCGGTGTTCTGCTCGATGGCGCGCATCATCTCTTCGGCCAGTGCATCCGCAAACGGGCGCTGCTGGTCTGCTGTTGGGACGATGTGGTCTACGGTAGCGAAGGTTCGGTTGGGGTAGAGCACGGTCAGTCCTCGCTCGCGGATCATCTGAAACGCCTGCGGGGAGGTTACTTCGTGGATCATGTGCAATCCAATAAACAGTTGATCCTGGCCGGAGTCAAGCGTTGTCACTTTGTGCAGGTCCCACACTTTGTTGAACAGGTTCTTGGACATCGAGAGTACTCCTTAGGAGGTGATTTCCTGACCCCGGGCCATCAGTACTTTACCGGTGCGGATCATTTCTTCCACACCGTATTTTTCAAAGACACGGTGTGCGCTGTCAAGGCGCTCGGTATCGCCGGTCATCTGCAGTATAGTCACGTGCTCACTGACCTCGACAATTTCGCAATTCATCGCGTGAGCCAGCTGCAGCACGTCCGAGCGTGCGTCTTCTTCGCAGTGCAGTTTGAAAAGCGCCAGTTCGCGCTGGATGATGTCCTGCCCGGTACGGTCGGACGCGTGAAGAACATCAACCAGCTTGTTGAGTTGTTTGAGGATCTGATCGAGAACCTTCTCGTCCCCGGAGGCAACGATATTCATCACTGAGAAGCTCGGATCCTTGGATGGAGAGACTACCAGGCTGTCGATATTGTAGGCGCGCCGCGCGAACACCAGCGCAATCCGAATCAGCACTCCCGGCTTGTTATTGACCAGCAAGCTGAGGGTGTGCTTGCGAAACGCCGTGTTCACGCCGCTGCCGTTTGTTGCCGCCTGCTTTGCCGTGCCATTGTTTGATACTGCTGTTGCCATAGTTCAGGTACTCCCTACCGGTTTTTCCAGCCTGGGCGCCTCTTGCCCCAGTTTCAATTTTGGTGCTTCGATGATCATCTGATCGTAGGTTGCCCCCGACGGGATCATCGGGTAGACATTGTCTTCCTTTTCGACTTCCACGTCGATCAGACACGGACCGTCGTTGTACTCAACTGCCGAACGGATGATCCGCTTTACATCGGCGCTACGTTTGATGCGAAACCCTTTTGCGCCGTAACTCTCCGCCAGCTTGACGAAGTTCGGGTTTCCAACCATATCTACTCCCGAGAGCCGGTTGTCGTAGAACAGCGACTGCCACTGGCGCACCATCCCCAGATAGCTGTTATTGATAACCAGAATCTTGATAGGCAGCTTGTGAATCACCGCGGTAGAGAGTTCTGCCAGCGTCATCTGGAATCCGCCGTCACCGACAACGGTTATCACGGTGGCATCCGGATTGGCAAATTGCGCGCCAATTGCTGCGGGAAACCCGAAGCCCATGGTGCCGGCTCCTCCCGAAGAGATCCAGTGAAAGCGTTGGTCGGTACGCATATATTGTGCCGCCCACATCTGATGCTGCCCCACATCGGTGGTGACAAAGGCCTTGCCGCCGGTCTGCTGATGGATTTCCTCCATGACATGTTCGGCGCGCAGCTTGCCGCCCTTCTTGTACTTCAGCGGATACTGCCTGCGCCATTTGGCGACCTGTTTCAGCCAGTCAGCGGTATCACCGCGTTTGACCAGCGCGTTCAGAGATTCAACAACGCGGCGCGCATCACCCAGCACCGTACAATCCATCTGGACGGTCTTGTTGAACTCGGAGGGGTCGATGTCGATGTGGATCTTGGTTGCGTCTTTGCAGAACACGTCGGTCTTGCCGGTTATGCGATCATCCCAGCGTGACCCGATTGACATGATCAAGTCACAGGCAGCAACCGCCTTGTTTGCGTAGGCGGTTCCGTGCATGCCGAGCATGCCCAGACTGAGAGGGTGCGTCTCGGGAAAGCAGCCCTTGCCGAGCAGAGTGTTTGTCACTGGAATCTGCATTTTTTCTGCCAGATGGGTCACGGCCTTTTCGGCACCGGAGATAACCGCCCCGTGTCCCACCAGCAGTAGTGGCCGCCGTGCCCTCTCCAGCAAACGAGCTGCCTGCTCGATATCCTTTGGATCGCCATCGGTGGGAACGCTGTACCCGGGAAGATGATAATCCTCGTCAAACTCTGGTTCGATCAAGGCACTCGATACGTCTTTGGGAACATCGATCAACACCGGACCGGGGCGTCCGGACTGGCACAGATAGAACGCCTCTCTAACGATTCGAGGCACGTCCTGGGGATCTTTGATAAGGTAAGAATGCTTGACCACCGGGAACGAAATCCCCGAGACGTCAGCTTCCTGAAACGCATCCAGCCCCAGATTCCATGTTGTCTGTTGTCCGCAGATGACAACCATCGGTATCGAGTCCATCAACGCCGTGAGCAGGCCGGTAACCGTATTAGTGGCTCCGGGGCCCGAGGTGACAAGCGCAACGCCGGGCTTACCGCTTGCGCGGGCAAAGCCGTCGGCCATGTGTACCGCGCCCTGCTCGTGGCGCGTGAGAATCAGTTCAACCGGCGAATCAACCAGCGCATCAAAAATTGGGATGGCTGCGCCTCCGGGCAAACCAAAGATATACTCCACGCCCTGTTGTTGAACAATATCTACAATCACCTCTGCAGCGGTTTTCTTGGTCATACCACAATTCCTCCAGCAGTAGTCTTAGACGCCAATCCTAAGGTTTTAGAGGGACATGGTCAAGCGGATACCGGAACTTTTACCCACAAATGTTCAATTTTACTCTTTGATTTCCAATCAGCAGGCGAATTAATCGAATTACACCGCACATTTGTGTGCAAGAAGCCTGATTCTGGGGCAAGTACAGGTATAGCAGCAATATTTCGGCGCCTGCCTGTGACTGGAGCAGAACTCAGCAACAAGACAAACGGTAGTTATGCGAAAGTTGCCTCTTGGAAGAAACCCAGCTTGTGAAAACAAAAAAATAGAGCCGGGAAACCCGGCTCTGTCAAGAAGGTTTGATCGTGATTCACTGCGGCACAACCGGCATCTGGGCCGCGAACGGTTCCAGTTCCTCTTCGGTGGCGTCTCGTATCGCTACTACCTCAATATCAAAGGTCAGAGCCTCACCGGCAAGCGGGTGGTTGAAATCAATGATCACGGTTTCCTCGCGGATTTCCAGCACGGTCACCGGAATAGGTCCTTGAGGACTCTGAGCTACCAGCTGCATGCCTTCCTGAAGATCGATATCCGCCGGCATCTGGTTGAGAGGAATCTCCTGCAGCGCCTCATCCATATACGGCCCGTAGGCGTCATCGGCGGCAACCCGCACGGTCTTGCGATCACCAACGCCCAGCCCCTCCATCTGGTCTTCCAGCCCCGGAATCAGCATGCCAACACCGTAGATGAACTCAAGCGGTTCACGCCCCTCAGAGCTATCAAACACCGTACCGTCATCCAGAGTCCCTTCATAGTGCATCTGGACAACTTTGTTGTCACTGACAACCTCAGTGGCTTCAGGCTGTTCTTCAACTGCTTCGTCTCGCTCTCTGCCTCCACCAGCCGCAGCTGAGGCTGCCACCAGCAACACAATCAAGACAACGCCATATAAACGCTTCATACAATCCCCTTTGTTTTCGGTTTACTATTAAAGTATACGACCCCGTTGAAACAATGACAACCACAGCAGGAAAAAGCCAGCGGTTGGCAGGCCGTGACCGTGCGCCTGCCTTGAGTTTTTTGTTGAACTCAGCGCTTGTGGATAGTATGCTATAGCGACAAAACTTGAAACAAATGTGAGAACGCAGATGCAAAAACGTATTGCCGTGGTTGGCGGCGGATTTGGCGGTTTGACCGCGGCAGCCTACCTTGCCCGGCAGGGCTGGAAGGTGACACTGTTTGAAAAGAATGATCAGCTGGGCGGACGCTCGCGCGTCTGGAAAAGCGGTGATTTCAGCTTTGATATGGGACCGTCGTGGTACCTGATGCCCGAAGTGTTCGATCAGTTCTTTGCAGACTTTGGAGTGGATCGGCGTGACTATTACACTCTCTACCGTCTTGACCCGTACTATCGCGTTTTCTTCAGGCCCGGTGAGTACGTTGATATCAGCGCCGACCGTGCGGCGGTAGAAGCGGTATTCGAACAACTGGAGCCGGACGGTGCCGCTAAGCTGCGGCGCTATCTTGCGCAGGCTGAATACAAGTACAACGTTGCGATGCAACAGTTCCTCTATAAGGAGTATCGCAGCATCTTCCAGTTTCTCAACTGGCGCCTCATGACCGAAGGTCTCAAACTCAACGTGTTCTCCAGACTCGATGGTTTCGTCGAGCGCTATTTCAAGGACCGCCGCGCCAAGCAGATTCTGGAATACGCAATGGTCTTTCTTGGCAGCAGCCCGCGCAACGCTCCGGCGCTTTACTCGATCATGTCACACGTTGACCTCAATCTGGGAGTTTTCTTTCCCCACGGCGGCATGACTTCGCTGGTGGCCGGCCTCGCCCGGCTGCTGCAGCAACAGGGGGTCGAGGTACGGACAGCGGCGCCGGTGGAGCGTATTGTGGTAGAGAACGGCCGCGCGGCCGCTGTGGAAGTGCGCGGTGAACGTTTCCCTGCAGATGCCGTACTGGTCAACGCCGATTACGCGTGGGCCGAGACCAACCTGCTGGACGCCGGACAGCGCAGTTACTCACAGCGTTACTGGAACAGCCGTGTCATGGCGCCGACCATGTTCATTGTCTATCTGGGACTCAATCGAAAATTGCCGCAACTTGTGCATCATAACCTCTATTTCACCGATCCGTGGGATGATCACTTTGCGGCCATCTTTGACAAACCGCGCTGGCCCGATACATTCTCGTACTACATAAGCTGCGCATCGTTTGACGATCCCGGCGTAGCGCCGCGAGAGCACGAGAACCTGTTCTTCCTGATCCCGGTAGCCGCCGGCCTCGATGACAGCGACCAGATACGGCGCCACTGGTACGAGAAGGTGCTGACGCATTTTGAGCAGTTGATCGGCGAACGGGTACGAGACAGCATAGTGGTTGAGCGTATCTATTCTCACCGGGACTTCAGCGCCGACTACAACGCCTTCCAGGGAACCGCGCTCGGTATCTCGCATACCCTGGGTCAGACGGCGGTGTTTCGGCCTTCGCAGCGCAGTAGAAAGGTAGCCAATCTGTTCTACTCGGGGCAGTATACCCATCCGGGTGTTGGTGTGCCGATGACCTTCATTGCATCCAAGGTTATCTGCAGCGCGATCACTCAGGAGCAGCTATGAAGCCGCAGTATCAACTGTTCCGCAGCGGCAGCAGGACATACTTCAACTCAACGCTCCTTTTCCCGCCGTACGTGCGCCGCGAGGTGTTTGTGCTCTACGGATTTGTGCGCAAGGCAGATAACTTTGTCGATAGCGTTCCGCAGCAGGCAGGCGCCTTTGCGGCGTACTGCCACGCCTACCGCAATGCGCTTGCCGGTACACCCAGCGGCGATCCGGTGATAGACGATTTCGTGGCGCTCATCGGGCAGCGGCAGCTGGCCCCGGAATGGGTTGAGGCGTTTCTGCACGCCATGGAGATGGATCTCAGCAGAAAGACCTACCGAACGCTGGAGCAGACCCTCGAGTACATCTACGGCTCAGCCGAGGTGATCGGACTGTTCATGGCGCAGATTATGCGCCTTCCACCCGAGGCGCACTACGCGGCGCGTATGCTCGGGCGGGCAATGCAGTACATCAATTTCATTCGTGATATCGAGGAAGATAACGGATTTGGCCGTACCTATCTGCCTCTCGACGAGACAACGCTGCAGTCGCTGCAATCGGCGGAAGCAGCCGCCAACCACACAGAGTTTGTGCGCTTCATATCCGCCCAGCTCGATCGCTACGAACAGTGGCAACAGGAGGCGGCGCGCGGTTTTTCGCTGATACCGTGGCGCTATCGGATAGCGGTCAAGACCGCGGCCGATATGTACCACTGGACCGGCCGGGTGATCCGCAATGATCCGATGATTGTCTATCGTTCCAAAGTCAAACCGGGGAGGATCAGAATTTTCACCCAGGCTGCCCGCAACGCCCTGATCGATCGCAAGGAAGCACCCGTATATGCTTGATTACCTCAGCGCACAGAAGGATAGAACGCTCAGCTGCCTGCAGGACTTCCTGACCGAGCGCGCTGCGCTGATCAAAGTTGCTGGTTCGTGGGGCCCCGATGTAGTCAAACGTCTGCTGGATTACAGCGCCGGTGGCAAGATGATTCGTGGCGCGCTGGTCTACCTCGGCTATGAACTCGCAGGAGGAACAGAGAGCAGTCGTGCGGCACCGCTTGCTGCTGCGATGGAGTTGACGCAGTCGTTCCTGTTGATACACGACGACATCATGGACCATGATCATACGCGGCGCGGCAAGCTATCGATTCACAGACAGTACACCGAGATTGCCTGGAAGCGTGGCTACCGCGGTAACAGCGAGCATTTCGGCGAAGCGATGGGAATCTGCAGCGGAGACATTGCCTTCTTTCTGGCGTGCCGGCTCATTGCTACCGCACCGGTGGATGCGCAGACGTATCGCGTGCTGATGAACTGCTTTGCCGAAGAGGTGGCGCTGGTTGGGGTAGCACAGATGCACGATGTCAGCAACGGGGTGCGGCTGGATGAGGTAGACGAAGCCGAGATTCTTCAACTTTACCGCTACAAGACCGGGCGTTATACGTTCTCGCTGCCGCTGATACTGGGGGCAACCGCCGCCGGTGGTGATGCACAACTGAATGACCAGCTGGGAGCGATTGGTGAGGAGATTGGAATCATATTCCAGATCAGGGACGACGAAATCGGCATTTTCGGTTCCGACGATCAGATCGGCAAGCCGGTTGGTTCGGACATCATTGAAGACAAGAAGACTATTGTGCGCGCACGTCTTTTTGCCGCTGCTCCCGCGGCTGAACGTGCTACTCTCGAGCGACTCTTCGGCGCAGAGAGTGTGACGCGCCACGACATAGACTACATCTGTGCTCTGATCGACTCTCTGGGGGTGCGCGCACAGCTGCATCAGGAACTTGCTTCACTGGCTGAAGCGGTGCATCTGCGCATAGACCGACTGTTCGGCGCCGGCGCGACTCAAGCGGCGCCGGCGGGGGCCGGGTCAGATGAAGCGGTAGCGGTACTGCGGCAGCTGGTGGACTACAACCTCATACGTGACCGCTGAGCTTCAGGAAATGGGCATGGATCGAACGATTCTCGGTCAACTCCGGATGGAAGGTAGCCGCCAGTAGATGCCCCTGTTGTACCAGGACCGGATCGGATTCAAACCGCGCCAGGACGCGTACGGTAGTGCCGATGCGCGTGATTCGCGGCGCCCTGATAAAGACCGCCGTCAACGATTCTGATCCCGGCAGTAGCTGTTCGTCCCCGATGTCAGCTTCAAAACTCTCTATCTGGCGCCCGTAGGCGTTGCGTTCAACCGACATATCGATCAAGCCGAGACGAGGCTGATCACTGCCGCTGATCTCGGTGGCCATCAGAATTGCACCGGCACAGGTTCCAAACAGGGCCATGCCGCGTTGCACCGCGCTGCGTACCGCGTCAAGCAGCGCAAAGCGCTGCATCAGCATGCCGATGGTTGTGCTCTCACCGCCGGGTATAATCAGTCCGTCGAGTTCAGCGATCTCTTTGGGCGTGCGTACCGCGCGCGCACTACTGCCGAGCGCTTCAATAACGCCAATATGCCTGGAGAAATCGCCCTGTAAAGCCAGTACGCCGATAATCGCCAACGCGGTGAGAATTACCAGCCGCGCACGGCGATGCGGTCTTCGGCGAGCATGCCGGCAACGCTTATACCGGACATCGGCGGACCGAGGTCATACGACAGCCTGGCCAGCATTTCCGGGTCATTGTAATGGGCAACCGAATCCACAATTGCGCGCGCACGGCGCGCGGGGTCCTCGGACTTGAAGATTCCCGAACCTACAAAGACCGCTTCGGCACCAAGCTGCATCATCAGCGCCGCGTCCGCCGGGGTTGCCACACCACCGGCCGAGAAGTTTGGCACCGGCAGCTTTCCGGTCTGCGCGACTTCTACCACCAGATCATAGGGTGCCCCAAGCTCTTTAGCCTCGGCCATCAGCTCTTCACGCGGCAGCAGCTGCAAGCGGCGGATACCGTCGCAGAGAGTGCGCAGATGACGTACGGCTTCTACAACATCGCCGGTACCGGCTTCGCCCTTGGTTCTGATCATCGCGGCGCCCTCGCCGATGCGGCGCAGCGCCTCACCGAGATCGCGGCAGCCGCAGACAAAGGGTACGCGGAAGTTCTGCTTGTCAACATGGAAGCGGTCGTCGGCCGGGGTGAGAACTTCGCTTTCATCTATGAAATCAACGCCCAAAGCCTCAAGGATCTGCGCTTCAACGAAATGTCCGATTCGACACTTGGCCATCACCGGAACGGTGACCGTTTTCTGAATGTCCTCGATTATCCTGGGATCGGACATTCGCGCTACGCCTCCGGCGGCCCTGATGTCTGCCGGAACGCGTTCCAGCGCCATTACAGCCTGCGCGCCGGCGTCAGCTGCAATCTTTGCCTGCTCAGCGTTGGTGACATCCATAATCACGCCACCCTTGAGCATTTCCGCCAGACCAACTTTGGTCCGCCAGGTTGATTTCTGGCGTTCGGACCACAGTGTTTCACTCATGATGATAAAGTAGCGTAGCGCTGAGCGCTGGTCAATAGCCGTAGCGCAAAGCGCAGATTGCAGTGCCGCCGCGGCATCTGGTATTATGGCAGAGTGGAACAGCAGACAATCGCAGATCGCCTTGCGGCTGTGCGCGAGCGTGTTGACGAGGCGTGCCGTCGCTCAGGGCGCAGCGCGGAAGGTGTAACCATCATGGCGGTGACCAAGACGCAGGACGCCGATGCCGTTCGCCAGGCCTACCAGGCTGGGATCCGTTGCTTTGGCGAGAACCGGGTGCAGGAGGCGCTGCAGAAGTACCAGCCCGAGTTGTGCCGGCTTGAAGGACTCGATCTGCACATGGTCGGTCACCTGCAACGTAACAAGGCGCGCGACGCAGTCAGCCTCTTTTCCACGGTTCAGAGCATCGATAAGCCGCAGACCGCAGCGGCGCTTCAGCAATGGTGCGGCAAGAGCAACAGGACCATGGATGTGCTGATTGAATACAACACCACCGCTGAGGATTCCAAGCACGGTATCACCACCAGTCACGCGCTGTTGACGTGCGTTGAAGAGGTGCTGCACATGGATCGGTTGCAGCTGCGCGGTGCAATGACAATCGGGCCGTTCACCGAGGACCAGCAACAGATTCGTGCAGCGTTTCGCCTGCTGGCGCAACGCTTTGAGGAAGTGCGTCAGCGCTTTGCACCGCCGGTGTTTGATGTGCTGTCCATGGGCATGAGCAACGACTACCAGATAGCCATTGAAGAGGGTTCCACCATGCTGCGGCTCGGCACGGTCCTGTTCGGGCCAAGGAGTTGAGCGATGCCGGCTCGGCGCGTCCTAACGCTGACACTGCTGCTGCTGTTCTGCAGCGGCACGCTGCTGTATAGCGATGAAGCGGTGCCCGCACCGTACAGCCCCGATGAGTTCCCCGGCTGGGCGCTGGATCTGCGCCGCGGCGAGATCATCGCTATCGGCGTCTTCCCGATCGCCCTTCTGGCCTCTTCGGTTTTCTATGATGTGATCCGCTTCGGCTATCAGAGCGCCCGAGCCGGCCAGTTTGATGCCGATTACGCACCGTGGTTCTTTGCTCCTCCCGGGGCTCCGGGACTCACTGACCGCGAACGCGTCGGGATCCTGGTGGGTGCCGCAGCCATATCGGTGACGGTGGCTTTGGTGGATAATCTACTCGGCCGCAGGGAACGCCGTGACAACCGCTGACGGCCAACGTTTTGTCATCCGGGTTGAGCAACCGGACCTGCCGCAGTGGAGCGCGCGCGTGGACAAGTACCTCACCGAGGGTGTGGGACTGCTCGGCCGCAGCCAGTTGCAAAAGCGCTGCCGGTCACTGCGAGTTAACGGGGTGGAGGTCAAAGCGTCGCGCAAGATCAAGCACGGTGACCAGATCGAGCTAGAACTTGACCCCGAGCCACCGGTTGGCGTTAGCGCTGAGGACATAGAATTATCGGTGATCTTCGAAGACCAGGATGTGGTTGTGATCAACAAACCACGCGGTATGGTGGTTCACCCCGGTGCGGGTAACTGGAGCGGCACCCTTGTGCACGGGCTGCTGTTCCACGTCTCTTCCCTCAGCGATGATCCCGATACGCTGCGCCCCGGAATTGTTCACCGGCTGGACAAGGACACCTCGGGAGTCATGATCTGCGCCAAGCACAGCGCCGCAAAGGAGTTTCTCAGCGCGCAGTTTGCCGCGCGGCGGACGCGCAAACGCTACGTGGCCATTACCAGAGGTACACCGCGGCCGCTTCGTGGTAGCGTAGGCGGCACCATCAGCCGCGACCCGGCAAATCGTAAACGTTTCCGCGTCCAGCCCGCAGGTGGAAAACCCAGCCGTACCGACTATCACGTTGCACGCGTGTACGGTGACTATGCGCTGACACATCTGGCTCCGCGCAGCGGGCGTACACACCAGTTGCGGGTACATATGGCTCACCTCGGTACACCGATTTTAGGTGATTCTCTCTACAGCCGCGCTGACAGCCGCTTCAGTGAGGCTCCGCTCTGCCTGCACGCACTGGCGCTCTCGATACGTCTCCCGGCGGAAAGCGAAGCTCGAACCTTCTGCGCACCAATTCCCGCGGATATGCTGGCGATCATCAAGGCTCTGCATCAGGCTGCAGCCGGCAATCAGGGCTGGACGCAAGCTCGACAGCGACGGTAGTCGGCGGACCGAAACTGGAAAATATGACGGTGTCGGGCGGCAGCGCAACCAGTGAGGCACGGATGGTCTCGATCAGGAGCGCTCGGGCGTACGCCGAAGCCGAAACGTCGATCATGCCGGCGCTGAGCGCTTCGCCGGAAAACAGCACGCCGTTGATCAGGTAGAGCACCGAGTCACGCGAGTGATCGGGCATCGCAATTGTTTCGATGTGGACACCGTCGAGTTCGAGTGCGCTGTTATCGCCGATGAAGGTGCATGGATAGGAGAAAAGCGAATGGCACGGGGCAATGATCTGCGCGTCATAGATTCGGCGTATTGTTTTGATGCCCGAAATATGAAACGAGCTCGGCTTGGTTACCAGAATAGCCGACAAATGCATTTGATTGTCTTCTATCCGGTGCAGGATAGTTCCGTCAAAACTACCCGGATCAATGATGAATGCACTTCCGGAGGCTGTAGGGCCAAGCAGATAGGAGTTGGTGCCGGACACCGGGTTGGAATGAACATAGACCGTCACAGCCGCCGTCCAGGAATCTGCCGGTAGGCATCTTCAATGTTTGAGTAGCGGAAGTCGCAGCTTGCGAGTGACGTGTTGCCGAAGTGAACCTCGCGAACATTGCAGTTACGAAAGCCGACGCGGCTAAGATCTGCGCCAATGAATCGGCTGGACAGCAGATCGCTGTCGTCAAAGCGGGTGTCCGTACAGCTGACGCCGTTGAAGTTGCACTCGATCAATTCACAGTCGTTAAAATCGTTGTCACTCAACCGGCTGACACCGAACACGCTACGGCGAATATCGGAGTGAGCAAAACTGCAGCAGCTGATGTGCGCAAACTCAAGAAAGCAGAGATTGAACTTGACCCGCGATAGTTCACAGCGCTCGATTGCGCAGTGGCGAAAAGAGCAGCGCTCGAATGTCCTGCCGCTCAGCTGCAATCCGCTCATGCGCAAGCCGTCAAAACAGAGGTCACGTAACTCTGATTGCTGCAGCAGAAAGTCAATCGCGGCAGCTGCAGCGGCGGTAGAGTCCTGGCTGTGCTCAAGACATGTGTGCGAGCGAAAGAACACTATTCTGGAGCAGCCGTCACGCTCACAGCGCTGCTGGTTCATAGCTGCACAGTATAGAGGATAACGAAGCTGGTGCAAACGTGCTGCCGGCTCTTGCCCGCGATCCCAATTCGATATACGATTATGGCATGGCGTACTGTTTTTCCTGCAAGCACGAGTTCGATGACCGAACCCGCGTCTACCGCAACACACTGTGCCCCAGCTGCGGCAAGGAGCTGAAGGTATGCCTCAACTGCCGCTTCTACGATCCGTCGGCCCATTGGGAATGCCGCGAGAGTATTCCCGAGGCGGTGCGAGAAAAGGACCGCGCAAACTTCTGCGATTTCTTTGCCCTGCGCGCCGGCAGTCCCGCGGCAGCGCCGGCTGACGCAAAGGCGGATCAGGCACGCGATTCCTTGCGCAAGCTTTTTGGTGATGGCTGAGCACCCGATCCTGGTGCTGGACTCCGGTATCGGCGGACTGCCGTACGTTAGCGCGGTTCGATCACTGATGCCGGCTGCTTCATTCAGCTATGTAGCCGATCACGCCGGCTTTCCCTACGGTGAACGCGATCCTGCAGATCTGCGCCACCGACTACTGCAGCTGTTTGCGCTGCTGATTGAACGTGAGCGCCCCGCGCTGATCCTGCTTGCGTGCAATACTGCAAGCGTTGTTGCGCTGGAGGCCCTGCGTGAACGCTTTGCTCTGCCGTTTGTCGGCGTTGTTCCTGCGGTGAAGCCAGCGGCGCACCATAGCCGTACTCGACGTATCGGCGTGCTCGCTACCGCGCGTACCGTAGAAGAGCGCTATTTGCACGACCTGGTGCAGCAGTTTGCCGGAGAGTGTGTGGTTGTCACCCAGGCTGCAGGTGAAATTGTGCGACTGGTTGAGGAGAGTTACGGGGCACCCGCGCCGCAGGCGGTGCGCCGATGCGTGGGTGAAGCGGTGGGGCGCCTGGTTGAGGCCGGCGTTGATAGCGTTGTCCTCGGCTGTACGCACTTCATCTACCTGCTGGAAGAACTGCAACGGCTCTTTGGCCCGGGGGTGACGGTGATCGACTCGCGCGAGGGCGTTGCACGCCAGGTTCAGCGAGTGGCCGGGAATCACTATAGCGCAGGCCGGGGTGGGTTGGCCGAAGACGCAGATAGTCTCTACACAACCGGGAGGTGCAGCGCGGGGTTAGAGAGCCTGGCGGCCCGGTTTGGTTTTGACAAGGTGTTGGAGCTGTGAACGCAAACCACGGTATGGTACTCTCGGGAGCCAACAATATTTTTCAAGTTGCGGTTTCGGACCAGACGCTGCTATGCAGGATCAAGGGCAAGGTACTGAAGTCCGACCAGGCCGAGTACAACGCGCTGGCCCCCGGGGACCGGGTACAAATCTCCGATATTACCGCTGCTGCTGGTGAACCGATGATCGTGGCGCGCCTCGAGCGCAGGAACTGGATATCGCGCTGGAACCGCAAGCGGCGGGCGCTGCAGACCCTGGCTGCTAACCTTGACTGCGCAGCTGCGGTTACCTCGCCACAGTTGCCGCCGTTCCGCCCGCGGTTTCTGGACCGTGTTTTGGCTGCGTGTGAACTCGGTGGTGTAGATGCCGCGATAATTGTCAACAAGATCGATCAAGACCTCCGGCACGCACACATCCAGCGGCTGGGTGTCTATCGTGATCTGGGCTACCGGGTATTCGAGGTCAGCGCGCTCGACCGGCGCGGGCTCGATGAACTTTCGGCTTGGTTGCGACACAAGCGCGTAGCGCTGGTCGGCCAATCGGGGGTTGGCAAGTCTTCGTTGATCAATGCTCTGATTCCCGAAGCGCAGCAGCGAACCGGAGAGATCAGCGTGAAGTATCAACGAGGACGGCACGTCACCAGCGTCGGAAGTACAATTTCCGCGGCGGAATACGTTCTGATCGACACACCGGGTATTCGCGAAATTGACCTCTACCCGCACGAGGTATCCGATATCGGCTGGGCATTCCGCGAGTTCCGCGATGTCGAGTGCGCCTTCTCGCGCTGCAGCCACCTGCACGAACCGGGCTGCGGAGTGCGTCGCTTGCGTGAGGCAGGAGAGATCGACTCCGACCGTTACACCAGCTATCAGAACATCGTCGCCGATCGCGAGATTTCGGCTCGTGCACAGGGGTCGGCATGAGTGTGCACCTCGACAACAGCGCCGGCGCTCATACGCTGAAGCTGCTGGAGTTTGACCGTATCATGCAGGAATTGTCCCAGTGGTGCTTCAGCGAGGCAGGCGCGCAAACGATCCTGGCCCCGCGTTTTCTGCAGCAACGGCAGCAGATCGAAGAGACTCTCGACCGTGTTGGACAGTGGAGACGGCTGCTCGACACCTCCGATCCGACTTCGGGACTCAGCTTCCCGGCATTTCGCGGCTATCTGGCAACGCTCGAGGTTGAAGGAACCGTGCTGGAGGGAGACCAGCTGGTGGCAATCGCGCGCTTTGTGGTCTCGGGGCTGAAACTGCGTGGGCGGCTCACGGACCACGCTGACGGGGAACCGCTCGCAGCCCTGCTGCTGATAGCCGATGAGCTTGGCAGAGTGGCACAACGGGTGCTCACAGCGCTGGACTCGGAGGGCAACGTAATCGAGAAGGCGGTGCCCGAACTGCGCCGCCTTGGTGAACAGCTTCGAGCTATCCAGCGCAACCTGCAGAAACAGGCTCAGGCATATCTCGGCGATGAGCGCCTGCGCAGCGCGTTTGCGGCCGATGTACCAACCCAGAAAGATGGTCGCATTGTGCTGCCGGTGCGCGCCAATCAGCGCCACCGTCTCGGTGGTGTGGTCTACGACGTCTCGCAGAGCGGATCAACGGTCTACGTTGAACCACCGGAGATTCTCGAGCGCAACAACCAGCTGCGAGAGCTTCACGCCGCCTACCGGGCCGAGGTTACCCGAATATACCGTGAGTTGACCACTGCGCTGCGCGAGCAGAGCATCGCGCTGCAGCAGGCAACCGACAGCGTTGCGGTGGTTGATGCACTCTACGCCAAGGCGCGCTTTGCGCGCGCCTACGACTGCAGCAGACCGCTGTTCGATGAACAGGCGGTAGACCTGCGGCAGGCGCGCCATCCCCTGCTGGGACGCAGCTGTGTTCCAATGGATATCGCAATCCCCGAGGGTAAACGGATTCTGATTGTGACCGGGCCCAATACCGGGGGTAAGACCGTTGCGCTGAAAACTATGGGGGTACTCTCACTGCTCTACCGGCTGGGAATGCAGTTGCCGCTGGCAGAACCGAGCCGTCTACCGCTATTCGCTATGGTCTGGGCTGATATCGGAGACGAGCAGTCGCTGCAGCAATCGCTTTCTACCTTTTCGGGCCACATGCAAAACGTGGGGGAGATACTCGAGCAAGCCGATGAGCGTTCACTAGTGCTGCTCGATGAGCTTGGCGCCGGCACCGATCCCGAAGAGGGCGGAGCGCTGGCAATGGCGGTGGTAGACCGTCTGGTTGAGGTGCGCGCCACCGCCGTGATCACCACCCACCACAGCGCGCTCAAGCACTACGGCTACACGCACCAGATTGTGGAGAACGCGGCGGTGGAGTTTGACCGCGAGCGTCTCCGTCCGACCTTTCGTCTGGTTATCGGTGTTCCCGGTGCCAGTCACGCGCTGCATATTGCCAGGCGCCACGGTTTGCCGCCGGCCACCGTGGCGGCAGCCGAGCGCTACCTTGGTGAACAGCGCAGTGACGCGGCAGCTATCATAGAGGAGCTATCGCAGCGCGGTAGCGAGCTGCGCGTCAGCGAGCACGATCTCGAGCAGCGGCAGCAAAGCCTCGAGACAAGCCGCCAGGCGCTGAACCAGCGTGAACAGCAACTGGCACAACGCGAGTTGGCGCTCAAGCGCCAGCAGCAAGCCGACTTTGATCGCTTTGTAGCCCAGACTCGCAGGCGTCTGGAGAACCTGGTCAGAGAACTGCGTGAATCCGAACTGACTCGCGAACGTACTGCTGCGGTAAGAGAGTTTGTGGACGAGCTCGAAGCAGAGAGCGCTACGCGCCGGCAGGAGGTGGCGCAAACCGCAGCCACCGTCAGAGCGCGCGCAACAGAAACGGCTCAGCTGGAACCGGGCGCACGCGTGCGAGTGCTGGGCAGCAAGCGCGAAGGCTACGCGCTGCGCCAACTGCGAGACGGGAAGTGGCAGATCGAAGTCGGCTCGATGCGCATGAGCGTTGAGGCGGATCAACTGGAAGTGGTAGCGCCGGCTGCAGCCGAACGAGACTCGGCGCGCGTGGGCGTTGATGTCGACATCGATACCTCGGGCAGCGGTCCGGCACCTCGCATCGAACTCGATCTGCGCGGTATGCGTCTCGAGGAAGCGCTAGCAGCGCTGCGCGATCAAATCGATCGAGCCAGCCGCAGCGGACTGCGCGATTTCAGCGTTATTCACGGAATAGGAGGCGGGGTACTGCAACAGGGGGTCCGCTCATTTTTGGCTGAACAGCCGCAGGCTGAATACTACTACGCTCGTCCCGAAGAGGGTGGCTACGGCAAGACGGTGGTGCACTTGAACCTGTGACGGTTTTGGCGTTACTATTCGGACACTTTGAAGTGTAGAATCCGCTGTGCAGTAATTGTCATTGTCATAGGGGTGCTGAGCTCCTGCATGGAACTCGAGACCGTACTGAGCTTCCAGAGCGCGCGCAGCGGAACGCTGGCGGTATCGTACGCCATCGACTCTCGCGCGCTTGAAATCGGCATGTTTGACCAGGACGCCTCCATATTGCCGCTCCCGCTGCACCAGAGCGATTTCGAGCAGACCGCCGCCACTCATCCCGACCTGCAGTTGCATTCCTATCGCCTTCGGCGCCACAACGGCGTGACCCGCATAGACGCCGAGTACCGTTTTGATTCTCTGGAGGCGCTGCAAATCGCCTTTGGTCAGCAGAACAGACCGGTTGTCGAGACCGATGCTAACGGTACGCTCATGCGCCAGCAGCTGTTCAGCGGGCTGGACCGCAGCAACGGTGAGCGCGAGCCACAACGCTCGCAGCGCTTTGTTGACGAGTTTCTCTCCGACGCCTCTATAGCAGTGACGGTACACGCTCCCTCCACTATCAGCTCGTCTAATCTGGGCGCTGTTGATGGGCGCACGCTGCAGCTGCGCTACAGCGCCTCTGAATTGCTACGGCTCGAAGCGCCGTTGATATTGGAGCTTATGTGGGAATGATAGCTAAAGTTGGCCACAAAAAGCTTGAAGTATTCATGCATTCTATATAGACTGCTTCTACGCACGGCGATTCACACTTTACCAAACAGACAAGGAATTCGGTATGGATGCGCAACTGAAAGAGATCATCGACAAGATAAAGAGCGAGGGCGTTCAATCCGCCGAGAAGCAGGCGGCCGAAATCGTCTCTGAAGCCGAGGAGCGCGCCAAGACGATTGTTGCGGACGCCGAGAAGCGCGCCTCAGAAATCGTGCGCTCGGCGCGCCAGGAGGCCGAGCGCGCCGAGCGCACAGGCAAGGAAAACCTGGCACAAGCCGGTCGTGACCTGGTACTCAATGTGGAAGCCAGACTGAGCCGCCTGTTCAACCGCGTAGTGCATGAGACTACCAGGGAAGCCTACAACGCCGACGTGCTGCAGGACGCGATTGTCAAGCTTGTGGCCGCCTGGCAGGAGAGCGGAGCAGGAGAGGTCAGCGTGCAGATCGGCAGTCAGACGGCCAAAGAGGTGGAGACGTCGTTACGCGCCCGCCTTGGAGAACGGCTGAAATCGGGGGTCACCATAGTCCCGCTTGACGGCATTGACGCCGGGTTCCGAGTTTCCGAAAAAGACGGCAACGCGTACTATGACTTCACCGCCGCGGGCATCGCTGAAATTCTTGTTCAGTTTGTGAACCCCCGCCTGGGAGAAATTCTGCGCGAAGCGGTCAAAGAACAAGCGTGAAATCGAGCAAGCCTCAGGAGAACCATTCGTTGTGAGCCAGTACTACTACGCTGTGGCGGCACTACCGATGCTCTTCCTTGATAGCGATGTGTTCCCCGCGCAGCAGGAGTTCCTCGAGCACTGTGCGGCGTGGTTGAGCGATGCCGACTTCCAGGCGTTGTCGCAGGCGTCATTGCACCCTTCGTTTACCCACTCCGGCCGGTCATCGGTGCTCGGACGCTGGTACGCGGTGGAGAAAGCGCTGCGCAATGAGTTGGTGCGAGCGCGAGCGCCCAAACTGCACATTGATGAGCAGAAGTACCTCTCGGACGATGAGCCCCCCACCTGGATCAGCAGCAGTGATATCGAGGCCAAAGCTTCGGAGGCCATCAACCAGGCTAACCCGCTGCGAGCCGAACAGCTGCTCGATGAGTATCGTTGGCACATTCTGGATGAACTTGAGGTTGGGCATTACTTTGATGTGGACAAACTGATCGTTTACTACTTGAAACTGCAAATGCTGCTGCGCAAGACAGCCATGGAGCCCGAGAGCGGAAAGTCGCTGTTCGATGACACCTACAACACTATCATCGATCGGTATTACCGCTCTGATCAGGAAGTGGAGACTTAAGACATGACACATGCAACTGGAAAGGTTGTTGGCGTAAACGGCAACCTGGTAGCGGTAGAATTCGAAGGCCAGGTTTCCCTCAATGAGGTCGGCTACGTACTGCTGGGCGACAAGCGCCTGAAGTCGGAGATTATCCGTGTGCGAGGCGCGCGCGCCGAGATGCAGGTCTTCGAGTTGACGCGTGGTATCGGAATCGGAGATACGGTGGAGTTCTCCAGCGAATTGCTGGCGGTTGAACTGGGCCCCGGGTTGCTCGGCAAGGTCTACGACGGCCTTCAGAATCCGCTGCCCGAGCTGGCCGAACAGGCCGGTTTCTTTCTCGAGCGCGGAGTATATCTCAATGCGCTGTCGCGCGAGACCGTCTGGAGCTTCACTCCCTCGGTCAAAGCCGGCGATACGGTCACCCGGGGCGATTCTATCGGCTCGGTCCCCGAGGGAATCTTTGAGCACCGCATCATGGTGCCGTTTCACTTCGGCGGCAGCTATACCGTAGATAGTGTTGTCGAGGCCGGGGAGTTCAGCGTGACCGATACGGTGGCAACACTCAAGGACGAGAAGGGCAATCAGCACGAATTGACGATGGTGTTTGAATGGCCGGTCAAGCGCGCTATAGATATCTACGCCGAACGCCTGAAACCGGCCGATCCGATGGTTACCAAGGTGCGGATAATCGATACCTTCATCCCGGTATCACTCGGTGGCACCTACTGCATACCCGGACCCTTTGGTGCCGGCAAGACCGTTCTGCAGCAGATTACCAGCCGCAACGCCGAGGTTGATATTGTGATCGTGGCAGCCTGCGGCGAGCGCGCCGGCGAGGTTGTAGAGACGCTGAAAGAGTTCCCGGAACTCATCGATCCCAAGACCGGCCGTACGCTGATGGAGCGCACGGTCATCATCTGTAACACCAGCTCGATGCCGGTGGCCTCGCGTGAAGCGTCGGTCTACACCGCGGTAACAATCGCCGAATACTACCGCCAGATGGGCCTCAACGTGCTGCTGCTGGCGGACTCCACCTCGCGCTGGGCGCAGGCGATGCGCGAGATGTCGGGGCGTCTGGAAGAGATTCCCGGTGAGGAGGCGTTCCCCGCGTATCTCGAGTCGGTGATCGCCGGCTTCTACGAACGCGCCGGCAAGGTGCGGCTCAAGGACGGGACAATCGGTTCGATCACTATCGGCGGGACGGTCAGCCCTGCCGGCGGCAACTTTGAGGAGCCGGTAACCCAGGCTACTCTCAAAGTTGTAGGAGCTTTTCACGGGCTTTCGCGCGAGCGTTCGGACGCGCGAAAATACCCCTCGATCCATCCGCTCGAAAGCTGGAGCAAGTATCCAACCATCGTGCACCCACGTAAGGCGGAGTACGCGCGCGAGCTTCTGTTTCGCGGTAACGAAGTCGGCCAGATGATGAAGGTTGTGGGAGAAGAGGGGACCAGCACCGAAGATTTTGTTGAGCACATGAAGTCGGAATTTCTGGATGCGGTATATTTGCAGCAAAATGCGTTTGACCCGGTTGACGCCGCTGTTTCAACCGAGCGCCAGGTGCACGTGTTTGACATCCTGTTCGACCTGATGGCGTGTAAGCTGAAGCTCGAGACCAAAGAAGAGGTCCGTCACTACTTCAACGCGTTGCGGCAGCGCTTTCTGGATTACAACAGTGCCGAATGGGACTCCGAGGAGTTCAAGAAACTCGAGAACGAAATCCGCGGCATGATCGATGAGAAGCGCGGTGAGTACGAAACCGCGGCACAAGAGCTGCTTGAAGAAATCAACGCTTAGCAGGGAGCCAGGACGATGCGAAAGGTCTATAGCAAAATCGAAGAAATCTCGGGCAACGTGATCGCGGTGACCGCTGAGGGCGTTCGCTACGGCGAACTCGCTGTTGTGCACTCCAGCCACGGTGACTCGCTGGCCGAGGTTATTCAGCTGTCGTACGACAAAGTATCGCTGCAGGTTTTCTCCGGCGGACGCGGAGTCTCTACCGGCGATGAAGTCCGCTTCCTTGGCCATCCGATGCAGGTGTCGTTCTCTGAGAACCTGCTGGGACGCATATTCGATGGCGGCGGGCGTCCGCGCGACAACGGACCGACGTTGGAAGAGAATCTCATAGAGATCGGCGGCCCTTCGGTCAATCCGTCCAAGCGGATCATTCCGCGCAACATGGTGCGCACCGGTATTCCGATGATCGACGTTTTCAACTCACTGGTTGAATCGCAGAAGCTGCCGATCTTCTCGGTCTCCGGTGAGCCCTATAACCAGCTGCTGGCGCGGATTGCCATGCAGGCCGAGGTTGACATGATCATTCTCGGCGGTATCGGTCTCAAGTACGACGACTATCTCTTCTTCCGCGACACCCTGGAAGAAGGCGGCGCGTTGTCACGGACAATCTTCTTTGTGCACACCGCCAGTGATCCGATTGTCGAGAGCCTGCTGGTACCCGATATCTCACTGGCGGTTGCCGAGCGTTTTGCGCTGCAGGGCAAGAAGGTGCTGGTACTGCTGACCGATATGACCAACTTTGCCGACAGCATGAAGGAGATCGCCATCACCCAGGAACAGGTACCGTCAAACCGCGGCTATCCGGGCGATCTCTACAGCCAGCTGGCGTCGCGCTACGAAAAAGCGGTTGACTTCGAAGGCGCTGGATCGATCACGATTCTCGGCGTGACAACCATGCCAGGCGATGACGTGACACACCCCGTACCGGACAACACCGGATACATCACCGAAGGCCAGTACTACCTGCGTAACGGACGTATCGAACCGTTTGGTTCGCTGTCGCGTCTCAAGCAGCAGGTCAATGACAAGACGCGCAAGGATCACCGCGCGGTCATGGACGGAATGATTCGGCTCTACGCCGAGTACAGGGAGTCGCTGGAAAAGAAATCGATGGGTTTTCGCATGTCGGAGTGGGACAACAAGCTACTGAAGTACGGGTACCTGTTCGAGCGTGACATGATGGACCTCAGTGTCAACATACCACTTGAGCAAGCTCTCGACCGCGGCTGGTCGATTCTATCCGACTGTTTTGAGCCCGATGAGACCGGGCTTAGAACCGAACTGTGCAAAGAGTTCTGGCCCACCCGGGGCGGCGAGGACGCAAAGGCAACGGCATAATCATGGCGAAGGTCAAGCTCACCAAGAACGAACTGAAGCGCCAGAAGGACATGCTGAAGCGCTTCCAACGCTACCTGCCGACGCTGGTTCTCAAGAAACAGCAGTTGCAGATGGTCATCCGCCAGGTCGAGGCCGAGGTCAACAGGAAACTGGCCGAACAGAAGCGGCTGACCGACGATCTGATGCAATGGGTGGCGGTGTTCGGTGAGGACCTGTCTCTGGAAGACCTGGTCAGCATCAACGGTATCAGTACCGATACCGGTAATATTGCCGGAATCGATATCCCGGTGTTTGAGGGCATAGAGTTTGATCAGAAGGAGTGGGACCTTTTCCGCTATCCGCTGTGGGTGGACGCCGGGGTACAGCGGCTCAAGGAGTTGCTGGCGCTCGACGCCGAGATCCGCGTACTCGAGAAGCAGAAAGAGTTGATCGAAGAAGAACTGCGCATAACCACGCAGCGGGTCAACCTGTTCGAGAAAGTCAAGATCCCCGAAGCCAAAGAGAATATCCGCATGATCCGGATCTATCTCGGCGATCAGCAGACCGCCGCGGTTGTTCGCGGTAAGATCGCCAAGAGCAACATAGTCGAGGTGTGATGGGCCATGATTGAGAAAATGAAGAAGGCAACCGTCATCGTTCTCGATTCGCACCGCCGTGAAGCGGTTGAGCAGATGCGCGATGCAGGGGTGCTCCACATCGAAATGCTGGGCGTGGAGAGCCAGACAGTCCAGTCACTGCAGGCCAAACGCCAGTTGATCGAGCGGGCTGTGGCTGTTGTTTCGCTGGCGGCCGAAAACGCCTCGCTGGAGCTTCCCGGACAGCGCAGCGTTGCCACAGTTGAAGATCACGAAACCGTCGCGCAGCAGTGCGAAGAGCTGATCGGCTGGTCAGACGAGATCCGTAATCTGCGCGAAGAGCGTGAACGCCTGGAACGCGATGCCGCGCGGCTGGAGCCGTGGGGTGACTTCAACCCACAGGACCTGGCGCTGCTGCAACAGCACGGCGTCAAGATAACCCTGCACACCGCTACCCCCAAAGAGTTTCAGAAACTCGATCGAGCGCGGTTGTTCCCGATCAACAGCGCACCGGGATTAGTCTATTTTGCCCAGATTCGCCTGGTGGGTGAACCGCGCATTGAGCTCGATGAGACACCGCAACCAACACAACGGCTGGCGGACCTTCGCGCTGAGATAGAGCGCATCAACGAACGCATCGCTGAAGTTCAACAGCGGATTCTCGATCGCGTTGAAAATACCGCGCTCTACCGTGCGGTGCAGCAGCAGTTGGACGCCGCAATAGAGTTTGAGCAGGTGCACAGCGGCATGGCCGATGAGGGCGCGCTTGCCTACGTAACCGGTTTTGTACCGCTGAGCGAAGTTCCAGCGCTCAAAGCAGCTGCTTCCAGGGGCAACTGGGGCCTGCTGCTGCGCGACCCCGACCGCGATGATGTGGTTCCTACGCGTATCAAGAATGCCAAGCCGATCCGGATCATACAACCGGTATTTGAACTGATGGGGACAGTGCCGGGATACCGCGAGCTGGATATCAGTTTTTTCTTCCTGGTGTTCTTTACCGGTTTCTTTGCCATGATTATCGGTGACGCCGGTTACGGCTTGATTCTGCTGGCGGTCTCACTGTACGTCATGCTCAAGACGCGGGCTGCATCAAAGCCGGTGCCGCTCGGTGTGGTCCTGCTGACACTGCTCAGCGCCGCCACCATTGTATGGGGCGCGGTTACCGGAACCTGGTTTGGACACCAGGGTTTTGCCGAACTGCCGTTTCTGTCGTGGATGATAGTCCCCGAACTCTACAGCTTCAATCCTCAGAGCGCCGAAGTGGTGCAGTGGGTCTGTTTTGTAATCGGCGCGGTGCATCTCGCTATTGCGCACGGCTGGACGTTCCTGCGTCAGCTGCGGCAGGTGCCACGAATCCGCAGCCTGGCACAGCTGGGCTGGCTTACGACAATCGTAGGTCTCTACCATCTGGTGCTCACGGTTGTTCTCGGTTATCCGATTGTGGATTATGCGCTGTACCTGATTGTGGGCGGATTTGGTGCGGTGATTGTCTTTTCGATGCAAGAGCAAGGCCGGAATTTTTTCAAGGGCATTCTGAAAGGAGTGGCCAACGTCATAACCCTGGCTCTGGATGGCGTGAGTGCGTTCTCGGATATCATATCGTATATCCGCCTCTTCGCGGTTGGCTTGGCAACCGTAGAGATCGCCGCCAGCTTCAATTCAATGGCCGCCGGGATGGCCGAAGGGGTTTTTGGTACCGTTGCAGCGGTGGGAGTGCTGTTCCTGGGACATACGCTGAACCTGGCGATGGCGGCACTGGCGGTTATTGTACACGGAGTAAGATTGAACATGTTGGAATTTTCTGGGCATCTGGGAATGGAATGGAGTGGCGTTGAGTATACACCGTTCCAGAAGAGTTCGTAGATAGAAATGTACGGTTAATCCAAGAGGAAAGGAGACACATCAATGGAATGGGGACTTATAGGAGTTGGTTCGGCGCTGGCACTGGCTGCCGTGGGATCGGCGCTCGGTGCCGGTAGTGCCGGAATGGCGGCGGTAGGTGCGTGGAAGAAGTGCTTTGCCCAGAACAAGCCGGCGCCGTTCCTGCTGGTTGCTTTTGTTGGAGCGCCGTTGACCCAGACTATCTACGGGTTCATTCTGATGAACGCGCTCGCCGAATCCGCCGCCGGCGGAACCAACGCCGCCATGCTGCTGGGAGCCGGTGTGCTCGGCGGTATTGCTATGGGATTCTCGGCCTGGTTTCAGGGCAAGTGCGGTGCAGTAGCCTCAGATGCGCTGGCTGAAACCGGAAAAGGCTTTGGTAACTACATCATGGTACTGGGTCTGGTTGAAACGGTGGCTCTCTTTGTCATGGTGTTCCTGCTGGGCATGGTGTAACGTACGCTGCAGAGGGTCGGCCTGCCTGGCCGGCCCTCGCGGTTTTTCCTGTTTTGCGCGCGCTACCCGGCCGATAAGTGAACATAGGGAGGCGTGTATGACACGACCAGCCCGTCTCGCGTGGGTAGTGGCGCTGGTTCTTGCTTCAACAACACTTCTGTGGTCTCAAGAGGCGCGCGGAGATCTGCCGCCGTGGGTACTGTACGAGCAGGGTATGCAGCTGTTCGAGCAGGGACGTTACGGCGAGGCGCTGCGCCGCTTTCGCGCTGCTGCGGCAGAACGCGCACCGTTTCCTGAAGCCGAAATCGGCATAGGACGCGTATTCCAGGCCGAAGGTTCGCTCGAACTTGCGCTGCGGCAGTATGAGACTGCGCTCGAACAGGCGTTTGCATTTGAAGTGCGCGAAACCGAGCAGCTGGTCCGCTACCGCATAGCCGACGTTCACCGTCTGCGCGGCGATGACCGCGCGTACGTGGACCAGTTAACCCAACTTGCCAATCAGCAGGAAGCCTTCTCCGATGAGGCGCTCGCTGAACGACGCGCGGCCTACCTGAACGTGTTGCGCAGCCGGGGTCTGGACCGATTGATGGTGCTCTACCGCATCGATGACGATTTTGCGCACCGTGCGCACCGTGAACTCGGCATTCACCTCTACAACCAGCGCGACTACGACGCTCTGCTGCACCTTACCTTTGCGGCTATGCAGGGTTTCACGCGTCTGGTAGAAGAGCTGCGCCGGATCGAATTCGACTACAGCTATAGCAGCGCCACAGAAGTGCTCGCCGATGCGCGCGAGGTCAGCCACTTGCGTCAATACCTGGAGCGCCAGCAGTTTTACCGTACGCTCTATTATCTGGGGCTGGCGCTCGAACGCGACGATTCCGCTTCTCAGTCCGCACTGCAGATATGGCGCACGCTGGCGCAACTGCCCGAGGCCGGACAGTGGTATCAAAGCGCTCTGCAACGTGTCGGTGGACCAGCCATTCGCAGACGTTGATTATCCATCACCGATATCGTAGTCTGGCGCAACACGTATGGATAAGATCGTCATCAAGGGTGCGCGTGAGCACAATCTCAAGAATATTGACCTTGTGCTGCCACGCGACAGGCTGATCGTAGTCTCGGGCTTGAGCGGCTCGGGGAAATCGTCGCTGGCCTTCGATACGATCTTTGCCGAGGGGCAGCGGCGCTACGTAGAGTCGCTTTCGGCGTACGCGCGGCAGTTTCTCGGCCGCATGGACAAGCCCGACGTTGATTACATCGAAGGGCTTTCTCCGGCTATCTCGATAGAGCAGAAAAGCACCAACCGCAACCCGCGCTCGACAGTCGGCACAGTTACCGAAATCTACGACTACTATCGCCTGCTCTACGCCCGCATTGGGGTTCCGCACGATCCGGCTACCGGACAACGGGTAGAGAAGCAGTCGGTTGATGAAATTGTAGATCGAATCCTGGCCTATCCCGACCAGAGCAGAGTCATGATCCTGGCGCCGGTGGTGCGGCGCAAGAAAGGCTCGCATCAGAAGGTGCTGCAGGACGCCCGCCACAGCGGTTTTGTGCGCGCGCGTATCGACGGTGAGACGCGCAGCCTGGAGGATGAGTTTGACCTGGAGAAGAACCGCTATCACACCATAGAGCTGATCGTTGACCGCGTGCGCATAGCTTCTGATGTGCGCGATCGCGTTGCCGAAGCGGTGGAAGCAGCAAGCGAAGCCTCCGGCGGCCTGGTGATTGCGGTGCGCAGCGCACCCGGGCAGGCAGAAGAGATCGAAGAGCAGTTCTCAGAGAGCTACGCCTATCCGGACAGCAACCTGTCGTTCCCCGAACTCGAACCGCGAATCTTCTCGTTCAACAATCCATACGGAGCCTGTCCGAGCTGCTCGGGACTCGGAATCACAATGGAGTTTGATGTGCGGCGCATCATGCCCGACATGTCGCTCTCGTTCAATGAGGGCGGCATAGTGCCGTACAACCCGAAGTCATTGTGGTATCGCAGCCGTTTTGAATCGCTGGCCGAATATCTGGGTTTCAGCCTTGACACTCCGCTTGGCGAACTACCGCAGGAGGTTATGCAGACGCTGCTGCACGGCAGCGATGCAACTATCGACGTAACCTATGAGAACCGCAAGGGTACCGGCCGGTTTGAGTATCAGACGCAGTTTCCCGGTGTTTACGCCGACTTACGCCGGCGTTACAGCGAAAGCACCTCGGAGGGCGTCAAACAGTGGCTCGAAGGATTCATGACCAACAAGCGCTGCGAGGCGTGCGATGGAAAGCGACTACGGCCGGAGGCGCTTGCGGTTACGGTCGCCGAGGTCGGTATTCACGAGCTGTCGGCTAGGTCGGTAACCGCTGCGCTGCAGTTCTTTGACTCGCTGCAGCTCAGCCGTTCCGAGGCCGAGATTGCACGCGATGTGCTGAAAGAGATCCGCTCGCGGCTGCATTTCATGGAGAGCGTCGGACTCGAATACCTGACCCTCGACCGCTCCGCGTCAACCTTGTCGGGCGGCGAGGCGCAGCGAATCCGACTGGCAACCCAGATCGGTTCCTCCCTGGTGGGTGTGCTCTACATTCTTGACGAACCGACCATAGGCCTGCATCAGCGTGATAACCAGCGTCTGCTCGACACCCTGCTGCATTTGCGCGATATCGGCAACACGCTGATTGTTGTCGAGCACGACGAGCAGACCCTGCTGGCGGCCGACTACATCGTGGACATGGGTCCGGGCGCCGGGGTGCACGGAGGGCACGTAGTAGCACAGGGCAGCGTGGCCGACGTTCTGGCAAATCCGCATAGCGTCACCGGACCGTACCTGAACGGCTCGCGCCGCAGAGCTGTTTTTCGTATACCGCGAGAGGGCAATGGAAAGGCCATTCAGCTCAGAGGCGCGCGCGAGCATAACCTGAAGCGGATCGACGTGGAATTTCCGCTGGGCACGCTTGTGGTCATCTGCGGCGTTTCGGGGTCCGGCAAGTCGACGCTGCTGACCGATATTCTCTATCCTCTGCTGCTGAATGCGCTTCATAAGCGCAGTGAACCGGTTGGCGCGCACGATTCAGTCAGCGGCGTAGAGAACATCGACAAAGTTATTCATATCGATCAGGGGCCGATTGGCCGCACGCCGCGTTCCAATCCGGCAACCTACGTTGGCGTGTTCGGCACCATACGCGACCTGTTTGCCGGCTTGCCGCAGGCGCGCGCGCGAGGCTTCAAACCGGGCCGCTTCTCGTTCAACGTCAAGGGCGGACGCTGCGAGAACTGTCAGGGAGCGGGTACCATCAAGATCGAAATGCACTTTCTGCCCGACGTGTTTGTGACCTGTGACGTTTGCGGCGGAAAGCGTTTCAACCGTGAAACCCTCGAGGTGCTCTACAAAGGCCGCAGCATTCACGACGTACTCGAGATGACCGTTGAAGAATCGGCGCATTTCTTTTCCGCGGTGCCGGCAGTTGAACGCAAGCTGCGCACGCTGCGCGAAGTAGGACTCGATTACATCAAACTCGGGCAGTCGGCGTTGACGCTATCCGGCGGTGAAGCGCAGCGCGTCAAACTGGCCCTGGAGCTATCCAGAACCAATAGCGGCAATACGTTCTACATCCTCGATGAGCCGACCACCGGGCTGCACTTTGCAGACGTTGCCAAACTGATGCAGGTGTTGAACGCTCTGGTGGACAAGGGCAACACCGTAGCGGTGATTGAGCACAACATGGAGGTAATACTGGGCGCAGACTGGGTCATCGATCTGGGCCCGGAGGGTGGCGCTGCGGGCGGAGAGCTGATAATTGCCGCCACACCGCAGCAGGTGGCCGACTGCCCGCAGTCACACACCGGCAACTGGATCAAGGAGTACGGAAGGACGTCTGCGTGATGCTGCCAGCCAGGCCCATATTCGCTTTTGTGATTCTGTTGTTGATTGCCGCATCCGTGGTGGCACAGGATAGCGTAGCGACTGATAACGACGTCGAGCCTCCGGTCTCACTGACGCAACGTACGCTGGCACAGGATATCGCTACCGCAGAGTTTGAAGAGCTGGTGCTGTGGCTGACGCGCCTGGGACTTTCGACACGCGGATCGCGCAGTGAACTGCAGCGCCGCCTCTACGCGCACTACGGGGTGCAGGCTCCAGGCGACCGGGCTGCCGATGCCACCCGCGAAATAACCATAGAATCTGCAATTGAATCCGAATATTTCCTGCTGGAACAGATCGATCAGCGTTACATCCGCCTGCGCGGCGGGGTGCAGGTCCGCATGGAGGATTTCGAGAGCGGTGTCACGCATCGTATCAGCGCCGAGGAGATCATCTTCAATCAGAGCGAAAACAGCCTGACCGCGCTCGGCGCCATTGAGTATATCATTGTGCGGCCGGGGCAGGGCGATGAACGCTTTGAGGGAGAGATGTTGACCGTCTTTCTGAACACCTGGGAAGGGGTCTTTCTGGAAGGAAGGTCTACCCGGCCGCGGACCATAGAGGATGAGGAAATCGAGTTCTCGTATGCCGGTAGATACATCACCCGTTCGGCAGACGACATCATTGTCATGCAGGACGGGGTAATCACATCCTCGCCGGTCGATCCCCCCAATTATCACATTCGTGCGCGGCGGATCTGGGTGTTGGGGCCGGGGGAGTGGGGGCTGCAGAACGCGGTGCTCTACGTTGGGCGGGTGCCGGTTTTCTACTTCCCGTTCTTTTTCCGCTATGGGGATCGATTGTTCTTCAATCCGGTGGCAGGCTACCGCAACCGCGAGGGCGCGTTCATCCAGACAACCAGCTATCTGATCGGCAGCAAGCAGGCGCGCGAGACTTCGGTTTCGTTCCTGCAGTTGGCCGACGAGGGCGAAGGCGAGGCCCGCCGTGTACGCGAGGGGCTGTTTATGCGGCCGGCCACCGAGGACGATCCACCACCGCGCTTCGATAACGAGGACTGGAATCTGCGGCTGCTGGCCGACATCTACACGCGCATGGGCGCCTACGTCGGGCTGGAGGGCGAGCTACCGCAGTTGTGGTTCTTTGACCGTTTTGACGGCGCTGTTGGTATCGGCGTCAGCCGCCCGCTGCGTAACTACCCACAGGGGACGCTGGGTTATACCAACTACTTCATCGATGTTGCCTGGGATGAGCAGCAATCCCAACCGTATCCGTTGGACCTGGAAAATAGACCGGAAGTGCGCTACTGGGACGCCACGCAGTTTGCCGGCATCACACTCCCGTTTCGCTACAAGGCCGATATCGAGTTTGCCACGCGCCTCAATCGACTGAACCTGAGAGGTGATTTCGAGCTGTACTCCGACCGTTACGTGGATCTTGACTACGGAGATCGCTCGGAAGACATGGATTGGCTGGCACTGGTTGGGGAAGGCCCGGACTTTGAACCGGATACCGTCAGCGAAAAGACCAGACTGCTGTGGCGCTTGTCCGGAAACTACAGCGCACCGACGGCCGCGGCAGCGCCCTGGATTCAATCGCTGTCGGTGCAGAATTTTGTAACCTCGCTGGCGTGGAGCAGTAAGCAGACCGATCCTGCCTCGCTGCCCAGGTACGCCAGCCGGTTTAATCCTTCTCCTGAGCGTGCGCCTGTTCCTTCGCAGTACCTCGCCGACCGCAGCCCACAGGACTACTTCTTCTATCCCTCGCGTCTGACGGCGCCGGATATGGGAGTCCGCATGAGCGGTACCCTGGTTGACAGCCGTGCTGTACAACGCCGCGCCGCCGATACTGTTGAAGCGCCGGAGTTTGATATTCGCGCACCCTGGGAGAATGATCCGCCCGGGGAGCACGCCGTTGACAGCCCGTTTAACGACGGCTACCAGCGGCTGCCGCCGCGCGAGGCCGACCTCAGCGGGTTACGATTTGAAGAACCGCTGAACTACCGGGTTAGCTACACGTTGACGCCGCGCCTGACGGTAGTCAATGAGTACGATCAGAGTGAGTGGCAGAAGCCCGACGACATCGATTTTGCCTACTCCTATTCCAGCCTGACATCCAACAACAGCGCACGCATCAACTATCAGGGCGATGTCTACGACCGGCTCTTTGTCCTCAGCGGGTCGCTGGATTCCAGCTATCGCTACCGCTCGATCTACAACGCCGATCGGCTGGACGAGACGCAGTTTCGCAATCTTGAGACGCAGGCGTTCCGCTACGGGTCGGCGCGCGTATCAAACAACCTGCGTCTGTCTACCTTTCCGTTTGTGCGCGACAGCTACCTCGAACAGACCAACCTCAGCTACGATCTGAACACCACGCTCTACGACCGCGCATTTGTCGAACGAGACCCCGATGATGACTCTGCGGTATACGCCGATCGCTTCCTTCGCTGGGATGACGAATTCGTTCGGGCTCACGCGCTCAATATGAACCTGCTGGTCAATTACTGGCGAGCAACACAGTCGCTGCGCGTGCGCGCCGACCTTCCACCGTTGGATGACCGCTACAGCGGCCGCCTCGACCTGATAACCGGACCGCTGACCTCAACGGTTGAGACCGAAGCGCGCCGCATTGAAGACCAGTGGCGCTACAGTCCGCTGATCGTCACCGAGACGCTGCGCTTTCACGATCAGGTTTCACTGCGGCAGCGCTTTGTCTACGACATCGAAGAAGACCAGGTGGACTCTCTGTCGAGCTCGCTGCGGCTGTGGCCGCTGACGGCATCGCTCAACTTCCGCTACACTCCCGGATTCAGATTCATCAGCCCGGTGGAGCAGCCCGGCGTTGCCCCGTGGCAGCAGCGCGACCCGGAGGAAGCCACGCTACGCCCCACCGACGCCGACATCCGCCTGGATTTCCGCTATGAAAGCGATCCGTTGTGGCGCAATCGAGTGCGCTGGGGTGCGCGCTTTGATTCGCAATTGCGCATGAACTTCATGCGCTTCACCGAAAGCTTTCTGGATATTCGTCTGGGATTCAACGTACGTGTCCATCAATTCCTCGATCTCAGTTTTTCGTCGGTCTCGCGCAACGCGCTGGTATACCAGTACGTGCCTTCACTGGCGGACAAGGTAGGTGTGCCGCCGCGCAACGTGTTGGAGGATATCGGCAACTCCTTTGCCTTCGCCAATCAGCCGGCGCGTGAAGACTCACCGTTCAATATCCAGAGCATCAGCATTGCAGCCGTACACCATCTCGATGACTGGGATCTGACACTGCGCTACAGCGGTAACCCCGAAGTAGTCACAGACGCGGACGGTCTTCAGCAGTATCGCTGGATACCGTTTGTCGAGATCACGCTGGTGTGGCGGCCGTTCCCCGAAATCCGCAGCGAGGTGCGTTACGAGGATGACGAGCTGTTCTACTGATGGCCTTGACCGCAGCTTTGCTCCGGTTCTATACTTCTAGTATCGAGAGGAGACCGATTGAGCTATAACGCAACAGTTGTACTTGAAAGTGCTGCTGTAATGACCGAGGTGTTGGGCGTACACGATGCCAACCTCAGGATCATCGAAGAACTATTGCAGACACCAATTCGTTCACGAGGAAATGAGCTATTTCTTGAAGACAGCGGCGGGGAGAAACGCGAGATTCTGGTGCGCCTGCTCGATGAGCTGCAGCAGCACATAGAACTGGGGCAGGCCGCTTCGCCGGAATTGATCCGCGCTATTCACACCTCGTTGACCAGCGGACAGAGTGGAGCGGTAGACGAACTCAAGGACATCCACACCGCGATTCCCAACGGCAAGACGGTTTTTCCGCGCAGTCACGGCCAGGCGCTCTACCTCAGCGGAATGAGCAGCCATGATATGACGTTCTGCATCGGGCCGGCGGGTACCGGCAAGACCTATCTGGCGGTTGCCCACGCCATGGCCGAGGTGCTGTCGCGCAAGAAACGCAAGCTGGTACTGACCCGTCCGGTGGTCGAAGCCGGCGAGCGCCTCGGTTTCCTGCCCGGTGATCTGGCGCAGAAGATCAATCCATATCTCAAACCACTCTACGACGCAATGGAACTGCTGACTTCGCCCGAGACAGTGCAGCGCATGGAAGAGAACCGAATTATTGAGGTTGCACCGCTGGCGTACATGCGCGGACGCAGTCTGGCGGACTGCTACATTATTCTGGACGAGGCGCAGAATACCACGCGTGAACAGATGAAGATGTTTCTCACGCGCATGGGTGAGGGATCGCGAGCGGTCATTACCGGCGATATCACCCAGATCGATCTCCCGTCGCGCCGCGATTCCGGAATGCTGCACGCAATTGATATCCTTCAGAATATCAGCGACATACACTTCTCGTGGTTTTCCGGTCGTGATGTGGTGCGCAATCCGCTGGTACGCAAGATCATCGACGCCTACGATGCGCACGGAGCGTAGATGAACAGCGTTGACGTCGCCATCGAAGAGAGTGCTGAGGATGCCCCGCCGGCGGAGCGTATTACGCGGTTTGTACACTCGGTACTTGAAACCATGCAGATCGACGGCTGGGAGCTCTCGGTTGTCTTGTGCGGTGATCAGCAGATGCAGAATCTGAATCGTGAGTTCCGCGATAAGGACGAATCCACCGACGTACTATCGTTTTCGCAGCTCGAGGGTGTGAACCCTCCGTCCAACAACAGCGCTACGCTGTACGCCGGAGACGTTGTGATCTGCCTGCCGCACGCGCGGCGTAACGCGTTGCAGTTTGAAGTCGATGCCGAAGACGAGCTGAAGCGCCTGATCGTGCACGGCGTATTGCATCTGGCGGGGTTTGATCACAATGATAACTCGGCCGACCAGCCTATGCTGACTGAGCAGGAACGAATTCTGCTGCAACTGAAAGGGGAGCAACTGTTGTGAAGAAGACGGGGTTATTCCGAAGACTCTTTCCAAATGACAGTCAGCCGGTCGGCGGAGCTGATCCTGTGCTTTCGCTGGAAAAGCAGCTGATGATCAAAGGAGTCTTGAGTCTGTCTGAAGTAACGGTCAAGGAGGTCATGGTACCGCGTATCGACGTCAATTTTATCGGCATCGAGTTTGCGCACTCCGACCTGATTGAACGCGTTTCCGAAGCCGGACATTCGCGCTTCCCGGTCTACAAGGATACCATCGATAACGTAGTGGGAATTCTCTACGCCAAGGATATGCTGCGCTTTCTGCTCACCAAGGAAGAGATAAACGTCGAGAAGATCATTCGCCGGCCGTTCTTTGTTCCTGAAAGCAAGCGGCTGGATTCTCTGCTACGCGAGATGCAACGCCGCCATGTACATATTGCAGTAGCCGTTGATGAGTACGGCGGAGTCTCGGGCATTGTCTGCCTTGAAAACATCATTGAAGAGATTGTTGGCGACATTCAGGACGAGTTCGACAACGAACGCGAGGATATCCTCGAAATCGGTGATAAGGTTTACCTGTGTGATGCACGCGTCGACATCGAAGATCTCAACGATCAGCTTGGCCTCGGAATTCCCGATGAGGACTTTGGTACCCTTGGGGGTTTTGTGTTCGACCTCTTCGGCAAGATCCCTGCACGCTATGAGAAGGTCAGCTATCAGGGGATTGACTTCATCATCCAGGAGATGGACGGACACAAGATCCGTACGGTCAAAATCGTTGCAACCGGCGACGAACAGGCTACCGTAACAGACGGAGGAAACGGTGACTGAACGATCGCGCAAAATGGTTCTGCTGCCGCCAATTCTGCTGATCCTCGCTATGCTGGCTGCCCCGGCAACGGCGCAGGTTGCCGACGCGGTCAACTACTACCAACAGGGGTTGCGCGCACTGCAGGCCGGAGATCCGTATCGAGCCATCGAACAATTTTCCTCGGCGCTGGCAGAGAACCCGTCGTACTTCGAGGCGCATAAGGGAATGGCTGAGGCGTATTATCGCCTCGACGAGTATGATCAGGCACTGTCGTCGGTGAATCGCGCTTCAGCGCTGCGCCGCGATGATCTGAGCCTGCAGAACCTCGAAGGGCGCATCCAGATCGGTCTCGGCAACGTGGCACAGGCCGGACGGCTGTTTGACCAGATTCTGGCGCGCGAGCGCAACAACATCGACGCGCTCATCGGGCGCGCCGAACTGGCGGTTGCCCAGGGCCGCGCAGACGAAGCCGCGCGGCGTTACAACGATGCCATCCGCCTCGATCCCAACGAACGCCGCGCGCTGCTGGCGCTGGCTATTCTCTACGACTATCTGGACGAGAGTGATCGTGCCGAGCAGTATATCCGCCTGGCAGTTCGCTACCATCCGCAGAGTGCGGTTGCCCATCTGCTGGCTGCTGAGCACTATCTGCAACGCAGTCGAGTGCTCGAAGCCGAGCGCCACGCTACTACCGCGCTTAGTATTGAACCGGCATCCACCGATGCGCTGTTTATCCTGGCGCACCTGGCGCTGATCCGCGCCGATTACCGCACGGTGCTCGACCAGGTTGACGAGTTGCTCGGCGTTGACCGCAATGATCACCGCGCCTGGTACCTGCGCGGAGTTTCTCTGGCCGAGACCGGGGACCTGGACGAGGCATTGCGCAGCTACCGAATGGCGTTGACCGTGCGTCCCGACGAAGAGATTCCGCGCATGGCCGCGGAACAGGCGCTGCTGGACCGCACCGATGTTGAGGATCAGCGGCGTCACGAGTTCGCGCAGCACCACTTCGTGCGCGCGCGCTCGCTGGCACAGCTGAATCAGTTTGCGCGGGCGCTTACCTCCTACCGTCGCGGGATCCAGCTCGATCCCTACAACCGTGACGGGCGGCTTGGATACGCAAACCTGCTGCGCCTGCGCGGGTACCGCGCACGCTACCTGCAGGAGTTGCGGGTACTGGACGAATACGGTCTAGGCGGGCGCGATATCGATGAACGCATCGAAGCCTTTGAGAGCGCGCTTGCCGATAGCGTTGCCGTTCGCTGGGATGTTGACCAGTTCAGCCTCAACGCAACGCGCACCCGGTTTGATCTTTTTGTACATGAAGCCCCGGTAACCTCGGATTATCCACAGTCGGACTATTTCCTGGCGCGCCAGCTACGCAACGAAATGCTTGCGTTTGAGATGATCGAGGTGGCGCGAGAACCACTGCGCAGCGAGAGCTTCTCGGAGGCGTTTCGTGAAGCGCGGCGCCGCAACGCCGACTACTTTGTGGTACTGGAGTTTTCTCAGGCCGATAGGGCGTTCCAGACCCACGCGCGGGTCTACGTTGGGCGAACCGGAACCCAGATTGCTCAGTTGCGCGTTAATCGCAGCGGTAACGACCGCGTCCAGCGTGCTCTGCAGGCGGTAGCGTCCGATATCAACGCACTTGTTCCGCTGCGGGGTACCATTCAGCAACGCGAAGCCGAACGTTTGCTGGTCAATCTCGGCAGCCTGCACGGTTTGGCTGTAGATGACACTCTTGAGGTAGTACGCAGGGGCGCTGTAATGCTTCGCAGCGACCGTCCGGGTTTCACCTACTCCAGTTCCGATATTCTGGGAACCTACCGCGTAACGCGCGTTGATGACCTTGTCTCCGAGGGTGAACTCAGCGGCCGTACCGTGTTTGACTACGTGAACGTTGGAGACGAGGTGATCCGTGAGCACGACGATCAACCGTCCGCTGCCGGAGATCTCTTTCCGCCGATATACCGCCGCATTCGAAGCATTCGATAAATTCTTACCGATAGTGTTGACACTTATCGGCGATATGTGTACTGTAAGCCCATAACAACAGACTCACTATGTATTTGACCTTCAGGAGGATAGGATGAAAATCGCAATTAACGGATTTGGAAGAATCGGACGTAACGTCTTCAAGATTGCTCTAGAGAAGGGCGTGGAGGTGGTCGGCATCAACGATATCACCGAGAACAAAGTATTAGCGCATCTGCTCAAGTATGACTCGACGCAGGGCAAGTTCAACGGTACCGTCGAGTACGATGACAAGCACCTGATTGTAAACGGCAAGAAGTATTCCGTCTCCGCCGAACGCAATCCCGCAAATATACCGTGGGGCCAGGCTCCCGACGTAGTTGTCGAATCCACCGGTATCTTCCGCTCCAAAGAGAGCCCCAAGGGCGGATACGGTGATCACCTGAAGAACGAGAAGTTTCCGGCCAAGAAGGTCATCCTGTGCGTGCCGGCCAAAGATACAATCGACCGCATGATTGTGCTCGGTGTCAATGACGATGATCTGCAGCCTACCGATCAGTGCGTTTCCAACGCCTCGTGCACCACCAACTGCCTGGCGCCGGTAGCCAAAGTGCTGCACGACACCTTCGGTATCGAACAGGGTTTCATGACCACGATTCACTCCTACACCAATGACCAGGCTATTCTGGATGCTCCGCACTCGGACCTGCGCCGTGCGCGCTCTGCTGCCATCAACCAGATCCCGACAACCACCGGGGCAGCTAAGGCCGTCGGCAAGGTACTGCCGGATCTGAAGGGCAAGCTGGATGGCTGCGCGGTCCGCGTTCCCACCCCAACCGGTTCACTGGTGGACCTGGTAGCAACCCTGAAGCGCGAAGCATCCATCGACGAGATCAACGCCGCGATGAAGAAGGCCGCCGAGGGCCCGATGAAGGGTATTCTCGAGTATACCGAGGATGAGATCGTATCAAGCGACGTCATCCATAACGAACACTCATCAATTTTTGATGCCGCCAGCACCATGGTCAGCGGTAAGATGGTCAAGGTCTTCTCGTGGTACGACAATGAGTGGGGCTACTCTGCCCGGGTTGTTGATCTCGCAGTCAAGATGGCATAACGGAGGCGCGCTATGGCAGTTCGCAAAGTAAAAGACGCGGACCTGAAGAACAAGCGCGTTCTGGTTCGTGTTGATTTCAATGTGCCTCTCAAAGACGGCACGGTAACCGACGATACCCGCATCCGCGCGGCACTGCCGACGCTGAAGCATATTCTAGACCAGCCCGGCACCAGGCTGATTCTGATGAGTCATCTCGGCCGTCCCAAAGACGGTCCGGATCCTCAGTTCAGCCTCAAACCGGTGGCCGCCAGGCTCTCAGAGCTGATCGGAAGGCCGGTCAAGACCGCCGATGACTGCGTGGGGCCGGTTGCCGAAGCGGCTGCCGGCGCGCTCTCGGCCGGAGATATCCTGTTGTTGGAAAACGTACGCTTCCACAAGTCCGAGACCAAGAACGATCCCGAATTTGCCGCACAGCTGGCAAAGCTGGGTGAGGTCTACGTGAATGACGCCTTTGGCTCGGCGCATCGGGCTCACGCTTCTACCGAAGGCGTGGCCCATCTGCTGCCGGCCTACGCCGGGCTGTTGATTGAAAAGGAAGTTGCGTTTTTTGAACCGGTTCTGAAGAATCCAGCCAAACCGTTTGTGGCGATTATCGGCGGCGCCAAAGTTTCGAGTAAAATTGCCGTGCTGGAGTCATTGCTGCCGAACTGCAGCACGCTGGTGATCGGTGGCGGAATGTCCTATACGTTTCTCAAGGCTCAAGGGCACCAAATCGGCAAGTCCCTGGTAGAAGATGACTACATAACAACTGCCAGCGGGATGCTGCAGGCCGCACGCGAAAAAGGGGTTGAAGTTGTGCTCCCGGTTGATCACAGCGTTGCTTCAGAGTTCAGCGAAGACGCCAAGCCAGAGCCGGTGGACAGCGTGGATATCCCCGCCGAAAAGATAGGGCTCGATATCGGTCCCAGGAGTATCGAGAAGCTGCGCTCAATTATCGCCGCTGCCAGGACCGTGCTCTGGAACGGTCCAATGGGCGTCTTCGAGTTTGACAATTTTGCCAAGGGAACGCACGAAGTTGCCAGGATGGTAGCCGACTGCGCCGGAACAACGATAGTTGGTGGCGGTGACTCAGTGGCCGCGGCCAACAAGTTTGGCGTAGCGGAGCGCATAGACCACGTCTCTACCGGCGGCGGTGCATCGCTTGAGTTCCTCGAGGGCAAAGTCCTGCCGGGAATCAAGGCGCTGGAAGCGTGAGACGCGGTCAGGAAGCAAGGAGAGTAGCGTGAGAATACCGTACATCGCCGGCAACTGGAAGATGCACAAGACGGCCAGCGAGGCCGCGGCGTTTGCCCGAGAGCTGCGTGGACAGCTCGATGGAGCACCCCACACCGTCATGCTGGCGCCACCGTTTACTGCGCTGGCAGCGGTTTCCGATGTGCTCAAAGACTCAAGTATCCTGCTCGGCGCCCAGAACATGGCCGCTGAAGAGTCCGGCGCACACACCGGCGAGGTTTCGGTGCTGATGCTCAAAGAGCTGGGCGTATCAGTTGTTATTCTGGGCCATTCGGAGCGCCGGCACAGCTACGGTGAAACCGATACACTGATCAACGCCAAAGTGAAGCTCGCGCTGGCGCACGGTCTGAGCGCAATTCTTTGCATCGGCGAGACCCTCGATGAGCGTGAAGCAGACCGCGTGACCGAAGTTGTTGAGAGGCAGCTGGAAAAGGGCCTGGCCGGGGTAAGCCAGGACGCACTTTCGCGGGTGGTAATCGCCTACGAACCGGTGTGGGCTATCGGAACCGGGAAGACCGCGACCCCCGACGATGCCGACAGCGTACATCGCGTGATCCGCAACAAGCTGGCTGACCTCTATTCGAAAAGTGCAGCAGATGCTATGGTTATCCAGTACGGTGGCTCGGTCAAGCCGGATAACGTTGTCGGCCTGATGGCCAAACCAAACATTGACGGTGCGCTGGTGGGTGGAGCCTCGTTAAAAACAGAGCTATTTGTTCCGATCGCGCGGTTCGATCGGGCTTGAGGGAGAAAGAATGGGATTGCTGAGCATATTACTGCTTGTTCTGTTTGTCATAACGGCGCTTCTGTTGATTGCAATTGTTATGATCCAGGACGAGGGCGGTGAAGGCCTGGGCGGAATTTTCGGAGGCGGATCTTCAACCCAGGTCGGCAACCGATCTGGGAACATTTTAACCAAGACTACATCGATTCTGGGGGCTATCTTTCTGTTAAGTTCATTCGGGCTCGCGTGGATGGGACGGACCCCGGATGCAAGCGACGTTGAGGCGGCCGCACGTCGCCTGCAGGATGGTGAAGCTGTTGAGTGGTGGCGGACCGATGACCTGCCGCAGGAAGAGCTGGATCTGCCGGAATTGGATGATGGACAGCTGCTCGATCCTGCGCCGGGCGAGGAACCGTCACAGACAGAAGAATAACCACACTGCACGGGTTTTTGCTGGAGGAAACATGCGCGTCGCTGCCGTCTTTGTGCCCGGCAAGAACCGGGATCGGCTGCTGGAAGTTACTAAATCGCTGGCACGCGGAATTGAAGCCCAGGGGCACCAGGTAGATCTGATCGATGCCGGTCGTGATTTTAACAGTAAGCTCAGTGTCTACCAGTACATAGCGCTGGGAACAGAACAGACTACATTTTTCGGCGGCCGGATTCCCTCCCGTATCGGTGAGTTTCTCAAGAATGCCGGCGTGGTAGGTGGGAAAAAGACGTTTGCGTTTGTCATCAAGAAACCCGTAGGGGCCGGCAAGGCACTTTCACGACTGATGAAAGTCATGGAAGGCGAGGGCATGTTTATTCGTTTTTCGGACGTCGTACGATCTGCCGCAGAGGCGGAGATAATTGGCAAGCGGCTCCAGATCTAAGGGTTGTGCAGAGCTATTACGATCTTCTACAGGTAGAGATTTCGTGTTCTCCCGAGGATCTGCGCCGGGCTTTCCGACGCAGAGCCAAGGAACTGCACCCGGATCTAACCTCGGCCGCTGAGAGCGTTGAGAAGATGCGCCTGTTGATACAGGCGTACCGCACGCTCAGTGACCCAATCCTGCGCGAAGATTATGATCGCCGCCACGCTGTGCACGCCGGCAAGGTGCGCTTTGATTACCGTGAGTTTCTGCGCCAACGCGGCAACGACCTCGCGAGCCAGGCCAAACTGGTCTTCTTTGATCTGCTGCATAACAGCTCCGAGGACGCACTGGCGCTCTACAATCGGGTCAGTCTGGCTCACGGATTCTGGTTGCAGGATTATCTGGATCGCGAGGACTTCATGGACTGTGCTTTTCTGCTGGCCGAAGAGTTTGAACGCCGCGACCAGCTCGAAAGTGCGTACGACCTGCTGGTTCGAATCGCTCAACTGGAACGCGAACGGCCCTATTTTCGCCACTTTTTTGAAGAGGTTACCGCGCGGCTGCGTTCAATCGTCTGCTTCCGCATGCCGGTTACGCGGCAATCCAAAGAGGTGCTCAGCCGCCTGGATGAATTGATATCGCTGCGGTTTACGCGCAAAGATACGGCGTTCTTCCTCAAGAAGGCCGCTGAATTACATCTGGAGAACGACAACACCGCCGATGCTGCAGAATGTCTGCGACGCGGGTTGGAGCTCGATCAGAAGCTCAGCGGCCACAAGAAGCTGCAGCAGAAGATCTCCGGTTGGGCCTGACGGGGGTGAAATGTAGCGCAACAAGTGCTATCATGAGGCATGAAGAAGGTAGAGTCGCTCGAAGGAAAATGAGAATGAAACGTTTGATCACGATGATAGTATTGTGTGCGGCAACCGCGGTGATGGCCGGAGCCCAGATTCTCGACCAACCGGTTGCGGTTGTGCGCCTGACCGAGACAGTCAATATCGGACAGCGCGAGCTGCGCCAGCAGGCGCGGCTGCTCGAGCAGCAGCTGGGCCGAGAGCTGACACAGGAGAACCGCAGAGAGCTTCTTGAGGCTCAGATTGCCGAGATCCTGATTAAACAGGCGGCAGCACGCGACAACATCCGGGTAACGGACGCCGAGATAGACCGGGCCGTTGCGCAGCAGCGGCAGAGCCTGGGGCAGCCGGTAACCGAAGAACAGTTCCGCCAGATTGTTCAGCAGCAGATGGGCATGAGTTGGTCGGAGTACCGCGAACAGATCCGCGAACGCCTGATACAGGAGAAGTACGTGGTTGAAAAGCGCCGTGACCTGCTGGAGAGTGCTGCGGCACCCACAGATCGCGAGATTCGTTCTTTCTACGAGGATAACGCTACCGAGTTCACCAATCCCACCATGGTGCGTTTCAAGCACGTCTTCATTGACACCCGCAATCTCTCGAGCGATGACAAGGCCGCCCGCCGCCGCCTTGCCGAGGAGCTGCTGCGATCGGTACGCAACGGGGCCAAGACACTGGAGCAACTGATTGACGAATCAGATGACGATGCCAGGTTCTCCGGCGGTGATTTCGGCTACCTGATCCGCCAGGAATCGCAGCAGTCGCAACTGCTGGGGCGCAGCTTTGTCAACGAGGTCTTTGATCTGGACGAGGGCGCGCTTGGCCGCGAAGTGCTGGAATCCAACGTTGGCTACCACATTGTCCAGGTTACCAATCGCCGTAGCGCGCGCCTGCTGCAACTCGATGACCCGGTCTTCCCCGGCCAGAGCACAACGGTGCGCGATCAGATCCGCAATCATCTGGCTGCCAATAACCAGCAACGCGCCTTTCAGCAGGCTATCAATCAAGTTGTAGACGAATTACGGCAGCAGGCAGAGGTTACGCTATACGAAGAGAACCTCAACTGGTAAGCGTGCATGGGAAACCGGCGACAGGGACGCATACTCGCCTTTCAAGCGCTCTACTGGTGGGAGGTTACTCAGCCTGCGGTCGATCAGTTGCTGCTGTTCAACTGGATCGATCCTGAGGCGCAAAACAGCGTTGCGTCTCACGCCAAAGACTTTGCGCGTTTGCTTATCGCCGGTACGGTAGAGAACGTCGAGACTATTGACCAGCATATTCGTAAACAGCTGCACCACTGGGACTTTTCCCGTCTGGCTCGCGTGGATCTGGCAATCCTGCGCGTCAGCGTCTACGCGCTGCTGTTCCAGAGCGAGATCCCGGCATCCGTAACTATCGACGAAGCAATCGACATCGCACGCGAGTTTGGCGGTGAAGAGAGTTATCGCTTCGTAAATGGTGTGCTGGACGGAGTGCGCAAAGGAGCGTGCGCGTGAATCGCAGGCGCGTAATCGGCTCGTGGGTGTTCCTGTTTTTCTCGATTGTTGTATTTGCCGCTATGGTTGCACTGCTGCACGACTACGTACGAAACAGGCGTATCACGCGCGAAATGGCCGGTTCACTGCAGCGTATCGATCAGCTGCTGCAGCAGCAGCGCTTCAGCGAGGCGTTGAGCCAGATCGAGCGCGCCGCTGAGTACGCCGGCAGCAGTCTATCGTGGCTGCGCCTGATCCAGCGTGCGCACACCGCCGCGGAGGGAAGTAACGATTACCGTGTGTTCGCCGCAGTCAGCAGACGCGCGGCAGACACATTGAGCGGCAATCGAGATCTGCAGGCGTTGGCGGTTTATGGCGATATGCAGATTGGCAACTACGTTCCGGCCGGAGAGCGCGCGGCCGCACGATTGGCCGATGATCGCCGTTATCGTTCGCTGGCGGCAGAAGCTTTTCTGCGCGCCGGCCGCGCCGAGCGGCTGGATGCGCAGCAGCACGGTGAGCTCGCCGTTCTGACGCAGCTCGGACGCGATAGCACGACCGAAGAGCTACTGCAGGCTGCGTCCATGACTGGTGATCCGCGTCT
Organism: Spirochaetaceae bacterium; assembly: GCA_007693325.1. GTDB lineage: Bacteria > Spirochaetota > Spirochaetia > DSM-27196 > PWMO01 > PWMO01. The sequence continues at coordinate 7,378 of REDW01000089.1, read as the reverse complement.
GCACGCAAATGCGGTGATGCGTGCGCTCGAGGCCGGTCAATGGGAGACTGCTGCGACATTGAGCGATGATCTGCGCCTGCAACGCGCTTTTCCACTTCTGAGTGCCTACATCCAGTTTGACCGCGGCGATTTTGAGGCTTTTTTCAGTAGCCTGGAGCGCGTCTCCGGTGACCAGGTTGCCGATACAGAGATTCTTCTTATGACTGCCGATGTCTACCTTGCCCGCACACTCTACGACCAGGCAGCACACCTCTACGATGAGCTGATACAGAGCGCAGATGATACTGCAGCGCTGCCGCCTGAGCTCTTTCTCAACCGGGGCTGGATCCACGTGCACCAGTCGTCCGACCGGCAGGCTGCCGCTGCAATACTCGAGCACGGACTCGCTTTGCACCCTGATGAATGGGAGTTGCGCCGCGCGCTGGTAGTCGAGTTATCCGCACACCAGAGCGAACGAGCCAGGGCGCTTCTGGCGTCCGCCGGCCCCGAGCGGCGAGCATCCGCTGATCTGCTGCAGCAACAGCTGTTTGCCGACAGACGCGAGGTTTCGCCAAGCGTAGCCTCGTTGTGGCGGCTTCTGGAATCACACCCCGAAGACCCGGCAGTGAAGCGCTTCCTGGCATGGTTTCTGGCCGGGATGCCGCACCTGGCAGAACTGAGGCGGCTGTTGGCGCTGCATCCGGCACGTGAGGGCCACAGCGATCCGCTGCTGTTCTACCGCGGGGTCCCCGCGCTAGCAGAGTCCAATCTTGAGGCTGCATGGCAACACTTCAGCACAGCGGCGCGCCAGGAATACGACTGGTACGCCGCGGTTAATGCGGCGCGGATATCGTTGCATCTGAGACGTCCCGAGGACGCCGCAGCGATGGTTGAGATAGCGCGTACCGCAGCGCTGGAGGCAGCGGCTACCGAACAGCAGCAGGCCGCTACGGCGTCGCTCGAAGCAGCGTTGTACGCGTACCAGGGCGAGTACAGCGCCTCAGCCGAACGTGCCCGTCTTGCATTGCAGCTCGATGGCGCAAACGTGCACGCCCGATCTGTGCTGCGCTACCTCGAGAATCGCTGATTTCAGCGCGGAGAGCGGGAGTCGTCATGATTAGACTGAAGACGCCACAACAGATAGCCGCAATCCGCGAGGCTTCGCAGATTCTGGTTGCCGTGCTGGGCGAACTGGAGCAGATGGTGCAGCCCGGTGTTTCGACACTCGATCTCGACCAATATGCGCTGAAGCGGATCACCGCTCTGGGAGCCCGGCCCGCGTTTCTCGGTTACATGGATTTCCCGGCTTCGTTATGCACCTCGGTTGACAGTGCCGTCATTCACGGTATACCGAACAAACAGAAATTGCGCAGCGGTCAGCTGGTGAGTATTGACTGCGGGGTGGAGTATCGCGGCTACTACAGTGACTGCGCGTTTTCCGCGCCGGTTGGCGAGGTTTCGCAGGAGATTACCACGCTGCTGCGGGTTACGCGCGAGGCTCTGGCTCTGGCGGTAGAGCAGGCCAGGGCGGGCAACCGCATCAACGATATTTCACGCGCGGTCTATCGTCATACACACGACCAGGGATACGGCGTGGTACGACCGTACTGCGGGCACGGGGTGGGTCTGGAGATACACGAAGACCCGCAGGTACCCAATTATGTTGGCCGAGGTCCTAACCCGCGTCTCAAACCGGGAATGGTGCTTGCAATCGAGCCGATGATCAATCTGGGTGGCGACGATGTAAGGGTTCTGCAAGATGAGTGGACGGTGGTCACGTCCGATGGTTCTGTCTCAGCGCACTTCGAGCATACCGTGGCGATACTCGAAGAAAGAACCGAGATCCTGACCGCACGCGACGTGTGACAATCTGCAAGGAAACCGCTATATTATGTTTAAGGTTCTTCGGAGGTACCCGGCTTTTATGATAAAGAAAGCAATGCAGTCTCGTAATCTGCTGTTTGTGAATCTCGTCCTGGTTGGCTTGATTGCAGGTTTCTCGCTCTCGGTTGTGGTGTTTTCCTGCTCAACCCGAATCCAGCCCGGAGATGTTGCGTACGCACAGCAGACCGGCGACGGCGAAATAGACTTGAGTGGTCTACAGACATCGTTCCGCGCGATTTCTGAACGCTTGCGTTCTACGGTGGTTAAAATAGAGGTCGAAGAGATTCGCAGTCAGCGTACTCCGCGCGGCAGTGATCGGCCGTGGTTCGATTTCTTTTTCGGCGATCCGGAAGACAATGGCGAGCGCGAGTTCCGTACTCAGGGCCTGGGATCGGGCGTGATTGTGCGCAAGAACGGCACCAGTTACTACGTGCTGACAAATGACCACGTAATTGGTGATGCCGCCGAGATTCAGATTACGCTTGACGATGAACGCGAGTTCTCCGGCACGGTAGTCGGCAAGGATGCGCGCAAGGATCTGGCGCTGGTCTCGTTTGAGACCTCCGAAGGTGGCATTCCGGTAGCGGTTCTGGGAGACTCCGCTGAGCTGCAGGTAGGAGACTGGGTCCTGGCCATCGGCAGTCCATTTGGGTTTCAGTCAACCGTTACCGCCGGTATCGTCAGCGCCACCGGACGCCGCGGTGGCCCGCAGGGCAACATCAGCGATTTCATTCAGACCGACGCAGCCATCAACCAGGGAAACTCTGGAGGTGCACTGGTAAATCTCAGCGGCGAAGTGGTAGGCATCAATACCTGGATTACGTCGCGTACCGGTGGCAGCATCGGGCTGGGGTTCTCGATTCCTATCAACAACGCCAAACGCGCCATAGATGAGTTCATCGAGAGCGGCAGCGTGCAGTACGGCTGGTTAGGCGTTAGCATCCAGACACCCAACCGTCAGGTTGCAGAAGACCTCGATCTCGCGGGACTGCGTGGCGCCCTGGTGCACCACGTCTTCCGTGACTCGCCGGCGGACCGTGGCGGAATCCTGCCCGGAGATTTCATTACAAGCGTAAACGGGCGGGAAGTCAGAGACTCCGATGCGCTGATTCTGGCGGTGGGTGAACTGCCTGCCGGCCGTGATGCGGACTTCGAGCTGGTGCGCGATGGCCGCGAGATGGAGCTTAGTGTACGGATTACCGTACGCGGTGATGAGCAGACTATTGCCGAGCAGAACCGCAGTCTGTGGCCCGGGTTGACGGTCTTCCCGTTGACCGATGAGGTGCGGCAGGAACTTGAACTGGCTCGCAGCACCAACGGCGTTCTGATTGCCAGTGTGCAGAATGGCACACCGGCGGCAATTGCCGGGCTGCGCGTTGGAGACGTGATCAAGCGCATGAACGGCAGTCCGGTAGGCAGCGTGCGCGATTTCTACCGGCTGCTGAACGATCAGGATCAGCACGAGGTGGAGTTTGAGTTCACCCGCGAAGACCAGGATCTGAAGATCGGGATCAGCCGTCGATGAGCAAAGAGTACCTTTCGTACGACGCGGTACGGAACAACGCGCTGAAGCTGGCTCATCGAATCCACAATGACGGTTTTGTGCCCGACGTGATATACGTCAGTCTACGCGGCGGCGCGTACCTGGGCAATGTGATAAGCGAGTACTTCAAGATGGTGCGCAAGCAGCAGCGGCCGGTGTTCTACGCCGCCGTTGTTGCCCGTTCTTACAGCGATATCCACAAGCGCGAGAACGTAATGGTTGACGGCTGGACCTACAGCCCGGAGTTTCTGCGAACCGGTGACAAGGTGCTGCTGATTGACGATATCTTTGACTCGGGCCGTACGGTGAACCACCTGGTACAGATAATCCTGGAAAAAGGCATTCCGCGCAAGGATCTCAAGGTAGCGGTACACGACTACAAGATCCGCACCTTTCACCAGGAGAACCTGCCGATCCACCCGGACTACTACTGCCGCAAACACGTGATCGAAGACCCCAGGAGCGATCAGTGGATCCACTACATGAGCCATGAGCTGGTAGGACTGACCCACAGCGAGATCGAAGCCCAATACGGCGACGACCCCGAGATTGTATCGATTCTCAAACAGATTGTGTGAAATAACAGCGCCCGGTGCCCGGCTGCGCTACACTACCAGCTCGCGCGCCCGCGTCACCGCGCTGCGGTTGGCTACTCCCAGACCCAGGTAGCAACTCCGTCTGAATCGTAATCTCCGCGCCACAGTCCGCGCCCTCCGGTCAGCGCAAAGATCGTATTGCCCTGGCTGGGCACAAATATCTGCATCACCGCGGACTTGGAGAGCTCGCTTGCCTGATAACTGTTGCCATCGGGCCGCTGAGGGCTGTCAAAAGCTGCACCGGGAATCTCCATATACCCGCCGGGTGAAACCACGCTGCGCCCGGACAACGTCCGGTAGGTCCCGATGAACAGAACCCCGTCAGCGAACGCATCGATGTCGGCGGCGTACGCGAAGTCGGTGAAGGCACGGTCCGATTCGGTGACAGGTGCCAGCCAGGAGCCTCCAGGGGTTGGCAGAGCATCGGAGACCGAAATATAGCCGGTACTGCCGCCGCGGGCCGTGCGTCCGTCGCGCGAAGAGAGGTAAAGATCACCCCCGTGGAAGAAAACACCTCCGAGTGAAGTACCAATAGCCGCTGGTTTGTCGACAGGGGCAACTTCGTCGACGGCGGTTCCAGTATGGAAAATGGCGTCGCTGGTAATAAACCAGTAGTTTGTTTCGTCCGTAGCAGCCGAGATGAAAGGCCGTTCCTGCAGGCCGCTGATCGGGGCGCCAGGTAAGGAAGCAGAACCTGCCTCGCCGAGATGCCACAACTCGAACTCGGCATCCTCGCCCTCTTCCTTGAACTGGATCGAGGCAAACAGCTCATTGCCCAGCGCAAACAGCCGTGCAACGTGGTTGTCCGAGCTGATGGAGCCCTGCGCATTATAGGACCGGGTGGCCGGTTCCAGAGTGAACAGCCCCGAGCGCTTGCGTTCACCCTCAACAAATGAGACGTAGACGGTACCGTTCAGTTTGACAATCGATGTCGGGCGGCTGTGGTTGGTGCGGTATGCCGACGGATTGCTGATCGAGCTCCAGTCGCTCTCATCGCCGTCGGCGCGGCGATAGCGGATGCGGCCGCCAACCGCCGCAAAGTAGTACGCCGTGCCGTTGCCGTTGTCCGCCTCCACCATGCCGTTGACCGCTGCGTTCTTGAGCAGGTTGCCTTCCTGGATTGCGACTTCGCGCTCGATGCTGGCAAAGATACCCACCGGACCGCGCTCGCAGGCTGCAAGGACCAGCAGCGAGGCCAGCGGAATTATCAGAAGCTTGAGTAGAATCGGTTGTTTGTATACATCGTTCATCACATGCACCTCAGAAGTGGTAGAGAGCCGAGAGACTGAGCTCCAGGAAGTTGCCGTAGCGCGTGTCGCCGGACGGCGGTTCCGGCCCGCGGTAGAATTGGGGCACAAACCAGTAGGCGGCGTTGAGGCCGAAAGACCACTCGGGATTGTAGGTCCAGTAGAATGAGGCCCCCGGTTTCAGGATCGGATCAAATTTGGTCTGATCTTCCAGCCGGCTGATGTTGAGCCCGGCTCCCAGGAAGACCGGAAAACTGAACGGGTAGGAGCGGAAGAAGTAGGAGATCTTGGCGGTGATCGGTACCATGAACAGAGCGCGTCCGTTTGGCGTGAATGCAAACGCCCCGCCGAGTTCCATGCCCAGCGCAACGTTGTTGTTCAGATACGAGGCCCACTCCAGCGAGCCGAGCCCGCCCAGACTCAGATTGGTGTTCTGGATACCGTCGGGGCCGCCGGAAAAGAACAGCGGCACCATGATACCGAGATTAATCGCCAGCATCTGATCACCGAGGCCGTATTCAGGAAAAGCCTCCGGCGTTGCCGGTGGAATCGGCCTGTCCTCCTCGTCGTTCTGCTGGGCCCAAAGCAGGCTGACACTCAGAAACATTAATACTATCGTTGCCGCAATAATTCGTTGAAGCTTGCTATTCAATCTGTGACTCCGTAATCAGAGTGTATCACGCACGCATTTCGTTTTGCAACAATCCACGCAGCGTGTGCACGGTTTAGAGTGGTGCCGAAAATGTTGTTCAGCATCAGCAGCGTCGGATTTCATCCCTGCGATCCGCACGACTGCTCTGCGTGACCCTCTGTCACCTCGTCAGCCCGCAGGATTCCTCTACGCCACCAGGTAGCGAGGCAGCTCACCGGGGCCAAGCGCCACCGAGTGCTGCTGCACCTCTCCCTGCTTCAGCCTCACCGCAGGCGGGTTCTCGTAGCGGTGCTTCCAGATGCGCTCGATCCACTCATAGCCGCCGCGGCAATGGCTCCACGCCTGGCGGTGGGTCACCATCCGCTCGAGCTGTCGCCGCAGCGAGTCGCTCATTACCTCTGCGACCTGTGCGTGTTTGCGCGAACGCGCCGGGCACGCGCGGCCATCGGCCCGGTGGGGAACCAGAAAGTTGTGCACCACCATGAAGATCGCCATGCGCTCCATCTGCGAGTTCACCTCTCGGCCCTGCCGTACGGTCTCGCGCACGTGCTCGCTCATGCTCTTTCGAATCTCGCGATCAACGTAGTTCACCGCAAACAGCGCATTGGCGGTAGTGCGCGCTGCCCGCGAGCTGGTGCAGTGGTGCTCGAGGCGCCCTGAGTGAAGCTGCCGCTGCAGCACCTCCACCGAGGCGAGTGCCGCCGGATACGCGCGGTGCTTATCGGTGGCCAGGCGCAGCGAGCCCATCCGCCGACAGGCGCTGTCGATAGCCGAGCAGAGATCACCCAGCAGCACGGTGCAGTCGCTGCGCACCGATCGGGCAGGCCGCCACACCGAGTCGATCAGTGAACGGGTGCGTCTCTGCGCCTCGGTCATCGCCCCTTTGCGCCGCAGCAGCGTGTGAACCGCGGCATAGATGAACTGACTGCGTGAGCCGGTGATGTGGGTGATGTTGTTGGGGTGATACTGGCTGCGGGTGTAGCTCTCAAAGCCGTCCATGGCGAGGTCCTCGGTGAGTACCAGTTCGTCCAGGGCGAGGTCCATCACCGCAAGCGCCCCTCGGGCCAGCCGCCGGATGCGGTTCTGTATGACCCGATGCGTAACCCCTGCGTAGCGAGCGATCTGGCGCAGCCCGCTGCAGCCGTAGAGGTGCTCGAGCAGCCACACCAGATTGTTGGTGCTATGGCTCCAGTAGTGCACGCTGAAGGTCTGTGTCGAGCAGGTCTTCGCGCAGCTGGTGCAGCGGAAGCGCTGGATAGTGCCGCGACAGCGGGTGTGGAAGCTGCCGTAGCGGATGTACCACTGGTACTCGGCGGCAGTGCTGCGATCGTGGAAGCGGCATGAGCTGTTGGGGCAGAACTCAGGCTCGCTGGTGATTTGCAGCGCCGATCCCTCTTTGGTAAACCTATCAACGGTGGCGACTTGGGTCGTGATGTGCACTGTGCGTCCTCCTGCACACTACACAACCGGAAATCTC
>REDW01000014.1 GCA_007693325.1 Spirochaetaceae bacterium | reverse complement strand
GCGGTTTCACTCTCTCCGGCTCCACGGCTTCCCGTTGAGCCGCTTCGCGACTGACTGGCGGCAAGCGTGAATCTACCACTTTGTGCGCCTGTGCGTCAAGCCTGCCGAAGCCGGTGCGGCAGCCGGTGCCTCAGCAGGCCACAGTCAGCCCTCTTCCTTGCGCCTCAGCGCCTCCAGTGCGGACTCCTTTTCCCTGATGCGCGCTTCGATCGAGGTGATCTCGTCGATGATCTCCTTGAGCCCTTCAGCGGCGGCATCGACGTGTGCTTCACCCTGCTTGACCAGTTTCTCGTAGGTCACCGCGCCCAGCTTGGCGGTCAGTTTCTCGGCGCGCGACTCCAATTGCATGATTTCAACCCGCAGCACGCCGCGCTCGCCAAGCTCGTGCGCGGTTCCCCTGGCTTTGTCGAACCAGTCCTTGGAAGAATCAAAACTCTTGTCGATAGTTGTCTTCACTCGATCCCAGAAATCCATCTTTTTGCTCCTTCGTTTTCTTCTTCGTTGACCAAAACGTCCTGCTGAACTAAACTTACGCAGCTTCGGCAGCAAAGGCAAAAGGAGTTCAGCATGAACCTGGTATTTCTCGGCCCCCCGGGAGCCGGCAAGGGCACAATGGCAACCCGTGTCTCAGAGCACTTCAAGATTCCGCACATATCAACCGGAGACATCTTCCGCGCCAATATCAAGGGGCAGACCGAGCTCGGCAAAAAGGTCAAGGCGATACTGGACGCCGGAGACCTGGTTCCCGACGAGCTCACCGTAGAGCTGGTCAAGGATCGCTTGAGCAAGGACGATGCCGCGGCCGGCTTTATCCTGGATGGCTTTCCGCGTACCATCCCGCAGGCCGATGCGCTGGCCGGTTTCTCCACGGTAGACCAGGCGCTGAACTTTGTGTTGCCGGATGAAGAAGTTATCAAGCGTCTGTCCGGCCGGCGCGTGCACCCGGGATCGGGTCGAACCTACCATGTGCTGTTCAGCCCTCCGCGGACCGAGGGCAAAGATGACGTCACCGGCGAGGATCTGGTGATCCGCCCCGATGACCAGGAAGACGCTATCCGCAACCGGCTGGAGGTCTACAAGAAACAGACCCAACCGCTGATTGCGTACTACAGTGAGCGCGGACTGCTGGTTGACGTTGACTCCGCTCCGGCACCGGATGAGGTGTTTGCACAGGTTCTGAAGATTCTCTCCTGATCAACGTGGTGCGGCCGCCGCCGCAGCCGGCCGATCACGGTTGATCATTGACCGAGGCGTCAGCGTCATCGGGTTCCAGATCGGCCTGCAGCAGCTCATAGCGCTCCAGCAGTGCGCGCAGCGCCGCCGGCGCCACCAGGTCCTGGTCCTCCAGCACGGCGAGGATTGCTTCGCTGTCGGAGAAGCCGGCCTCGAGCGCCTGCTCCATAGTCTCCAGCCCGCGCTGCGAATCCTGCACGCCCACCAACAGCGCCGCAGCCTCGCCAAACAGTGCCCGAGGGCGCTCGGAGTGATCCGAAGGTACCTTTTGATAGGCGCGCAACGCCGGGGTGAAGTAGCGTTCGCGGCGCAGTATGTCGGCCACTTCCACAACGCGCTGGTAATCGCGAGGAGAGCTGTCGAGGTAGCGCTCAAAGACGGCAACCGCCCGCTCGGGATGCTCGGGCAGAAGCAGCCGACCGTAACGGTAGAGCAACTGTGCGTCGGTCTCCTCCACCGCAACCGCGCGTTCGTAGTAGCGCAGCGCCTCTTCGGGACGCTGTTGTTCTTCGGCAATCCGGCCCAGGTTGAACAGCGCGTTGGCGTTCAGCGGCGACAGCGCCAGTATCTCCTGGTAGCCGGCGACCGCGCGTTGCATATCACCGGAGAGATAGTCCACGTAGGCCAGGGTCTCGCGCAGCAGCAGGTTATCGGGGTCATCAGCCAGCAATTCCTGCAGCGTGCGGCGGGCTTGTGGATAGCGTCCATCGCGCACGTAGGCGCGCGCCAGATTGTATCCGGCCGGCGAGAGCCGCGAGTCCAGCGCCAGCGCGCGCTGATAGTAGTCCGCGGCGCGCTCGAAAAGCTCGAGGTCATAGTAGGCGTTGCCGATGTTGTAGTACTCGCGGGCCAATTCGCTGCCGCGCACCCAGGTTGCACAGCCCGCAGCGGTCAACAGCGCCAGCGATAGCGAGACCACGGCTACGCTCTGCAGCAACGGCCGTCTACACACCCAGAACGGTCTCTTCAATCTTACGCACCTGAGCGCGGTAGAGGTTAGAGATAGTTGATCCATAGTCGGCGATCAACTGGATAATGCTGCGCGGAGCCTCGGGCTGGTCCGAGCCGTTGAGGCGGTCACCGGCGTCACCCAGGCCGGGCATGATATAGGCAGCGTCGTTCAGCGCCGGGTCCATCCACAGCGTGTACAGAAAGGCGTTGGGTATTGCACGGATAATCCGCAGTGAGCCCTTGAGCGCCGATATGACGTTGAAGAAGCGCACCGAGCGCGGCTTGACGCCCTGCCCGTGCAGATAACCCATAATGGTTACCAGGCTGCCGCCGGTTGCGTTCATCGGATCGGCAAAAATGAGATCCTTACCCTGCAGACTGTCGAGGTCAAAATAGCTCTTGCGCAGGTCAAGGATGTACTCCATGTTGCTCTCTACCTTGGTGTCGTCGCGCTTGATACTGAACAGCGCAAACGGCGTAACGTAGCCGGTAGACGAATACTCCTGAATCTCCTTGGACATGATCATTGACGGCAGCAGCGCACCGCGCAGCATCACGCACATCACGCAGTTCTCGAGCTGCTCGTCGATATCGGGAATCTTGTGCACCGCGTAGTTCTGCACCGGAATTGCAACCGGTGTACTGACAATCAGGTGGTTCTTCTTTTCCGGCCCGGGAGCCGAATACGCCAGGTTAAACAGCAGCTCGTAGGCGCGCTGCACGTAATAGATGAACTCGTGGTTCTGCGTGCGTACGTCGCGCAGCTTTGCAATCAGCCGCGAGGCCTCACCGTGAACCTCGCGCGGCGTTTCAAAAGAATAGACGCGCACCGCCGGCAGGCTCTTGAGCACCTGCTGCATCCGCTCTCCCATCTGGGAGAACAGATCGATCAGTCTACGCTTCTCCTCGGCCTGGCGGTTCTGGTTACCGGTTGATGCCAGCACGCTGCTGGCCGCCAGCGCCTGATCGTACAGGCTGTGCATCTCTTCGATGCTGGCGTGGTCCTGCTCGGTCAGGTACCCATCCAGGTCCGTGGCGCTGAGAATGACTTTATCCATGATGGGCCTCCGCAACAGAAAAGGGCCGCAGCCAAATGGCGCTCAATTGACTCCCAGGCCGAAGGTGGCTCCGAGCGCAAAGGCGCGGTCGTTGTCGTCAAAAATGTCGGCCAGGATGGCGTCTATCACAAACTTGTACTGCGACGCGCCCAGCGGTGCGATGCGGATGCCGGTGTTGTAGGCGCCCCGATAGCGGGGATTATTGCCGCTGGGAGCAATGCTGTAGGAATAGTTGGCAAAGTCATTGATCCAGTGCACGTAGCCGCGGAAGAGCTCGGGAAAGAGCGTCAGCTCAAAGCCCATCGAGAAGTCGATGTCTCCGTCGGGTATTTCGTCGCTGAAGGTCTTGCCGAACACAACTGTGGTGGCAGCCGGCAGACCAAAGAATGCGCCGCCGTAGGTCCCCACTAGGTAGGCCTGCACCGCGTTGATATCCTCTCCACCGCTCTCAATCAGTTGAATATTGGTGCCGATGCCGGCCGCCGAGACGCCCTCTTTGAAGAACTGGAACTTACCGTGGACCAGAAACGCCCCGCTGTCATCCGGGTAGCTGTCCATGGTGTCGTAGGCAACACCTATCTCTGCGGCGCGAAAGAGGCTGACGGTGACCTTGGGCAGATGTGAGATGTCCCCGCCATCGAACACCGCGTGATAACCAAAGTCCAACCCCACATCGGCGGTGCGCTCCCAGCCGATCTGGGCTGTAGGGGTGGTTATCAGCCCGGTAGCTCCGTTGAGCGCCATACCCTTGGTGGTAGTCTGCGCGTAGGCCGCACTGCCGATCAGCAGCGCCAGAACAACGGCCGCAATCAACACTCTTCTCATCATTGCCAACTCCTTGCGCAACGCACGTTTGCTGAGGTCTACTATGACACTATCATCAAAAAAAGCAAGCGTTTCTGCACAAAAAAACCCGACGGGCCGCTGGGCTCTGTCGGGCATAGAGGCATCTCCTAGGGGAATTGAACCCCTGTTGCCGGGATGAAAACCCGGTGTCCTA
>REDW01000147.1 GCA_007693325.1 Spirochaetaceae bacterium | reverse complement strand
CACGCAGAGGTGGGAGAGTAGGTCGTCGCCAGACTTTTTTTGTGCCCGGACCGCAGTCCAGACAGGGTCATGCGCCGTGCGGCCGGCGCGGCGGTCAGAGTCAACGCTGATTCATTGTCAGCATGCGGACGGTACCTTTCAGGTTCTCGATCTCCTGGCGCTGAGCGGCAATGATCGCCGCGTACTCTTCGTGCGAGACGTCCAGCTCTCCGTCTTCTGCGCCAGCGGCAGCCTCGGGGGCGCCTTCTATTTCAGCATAGTCATTCTGGGCCTCGACTTCAGCCAGCTCAAAGCTGCCGGCGTACTCGTCGGTGTCGATTGGCATATCGGGGAAGCGCGGCGAATGGATAATCTTCTGTGCGATGCGGTCGAGCTCGACCGCCGCAATCGAGTCGTGGGCGTGCACCACAAACGGTTTGAGCTCACGCACGGCCTGGTTGACGCCGGAGTCGTAGTAGACTACGCCGAGGCAGCCGATATTGATCTCCAGGTTCCTGGTAATCAAGTCGCGCAGGTTTTCACCCATCTGAATGTCTTCGGGAGTTTCGGCCATGTTTATGACCAGCTGTGGCTTCAGGGCGGCTACCGCCTCTTTGGCGGTCTTGCCGGCCGGTGCGCTTATCGAGCGAATTTTCCTGAGAATCTCACGGATAGTGGGTGTGCCGCCGGGGGACTTGTCGCGCACCACCTCTTTCAGATACGACACAACGCTTTTGGGTGAGGTGCAACTGCGCTGCAGCTGACGGAAGGCGACGTTTTTTAGAAAGCTGTACGCATTCAGAATGGCCGGGGTTTGCGGCGTGGTAACCACGAAGCCGGAGTTCGAGATCAGAAAGAAATCGATGACATTGAGCCCGGTTCCCGAACCGAGATCCATCAAAATGTAGTCGGCGTCGATCTTCTCGATGCGCGAAACGATACTGTTGCGCTGTGATTGCTGAATACTGCCGAGTCCGGCAACCAGGACATCTCCCGGGACAAACCTGAGATAGCGGTAGGGGGTATCGGTGATGAGATCGTTGAACTTGACCGAACGATCAGAGAGAAAGTTGCCGATGCCGGCGTTGCGATTCTTCATTCCGAGATAGGTGTGCAGGTTTGAACCGCCGAGATCGAGGTCGATTGCGACAGTCTGCTTGGCGTACGATGAAAGCAGAATCCCAAGGTTTGCAGTTATCACCGATTTCCCGACTCCACCCTTTCCGCCGGCAACCGGGATTACTTTGCGTACGTTGGCCTCGTTGATGATCATAACTACTCTCCTTGTGTCGTGTCCCTTGCCGGTTACAGTATAACGGGTTTTCGGCCGACATGAAAACTGCGACCGCGCGCGCTGCGGCAAGTATCGATGGCAACGGCGCTTATTTTGCATTTCGTTTGATAAAAGATACAGAATGATATAGTATATGGGGCGGAACAACTGTATGGATTTTAGCGTCCGACCGGAACGAAGAGTTTTTCATCTCGATACCGAGTGTTACATCATCTACATCGGTAAGGACCAGGATGACTACAAACCGTTCCTGCGCATCGGCAACACCACCGGCCTGTCTCAGAGCGTCAAGTCGCTTATCTATTCCATCGTTGTTACCGATACGCTGACAGGCAGCCCGATACTTGAACGGGACAACCTCAGCGACATGGTTGGTGATGAGTTCCGCTATATCGGGGATCCGGCCACCGTTGAGCGCTTCAAAGAGTTTCTGCGTCACCAGGAGATCCCCTCCGACGGCTACGAAGAAACCGCCGATGACGTGCTGGAAGATATGGGCGCCTACGTCTATTTCTATCACGACGGCAATATCCGGGTGTCGTTTGACAAGATGCCGCTGTTCAACCTGCGCCGCCGCGAGGAAGAGGATCGTCACTATCTGCAACGGGTCAAGACCATCAAGAACCATCTACTGCGTAACCCGCTGCGCTATCCGGTGCGCGAGTTCAAGCAGCCGGGATTCTTCGTGCTCGGGGGACGCACCTATTTCTTCAGCCGCGGTGCGGTAGCGGCCTTCGACGTTCCCGACAGCTACTTTGCAGACTTTGCTGCTGCCGGACTTGACCCGGACCTTATTACCACGGTATACGCTCCGGACGTCTCCGAGGGGCTCGTGCGGCTCTTCAAGCGTGTCCGCGCCAAGGACGCGCGGGTCCACGTCATTACCGACAACCCTGCCGGCGTCAAGGGAATCATCGCTCTGTTCCGCGTTGAGAAGCAGCTGCAGCTGAAATCTGAAGTGGTCAAACTGCAGCGCGACAAGTTTACGCCGGCGCTTGATTACCGCATAAAGAAGACGGCGCGTCATTTCATTGTAGAGAGTGACTCGCTGCCGACCGCGCTCTACGTTGACTCCGACCTCGGCGCTGTGGTGCGCAACGTGCTGTCGATATCTTCTGCCAGGCGCGGCTGGCTCTACGGCGGGTCCTCGGGATCACAACGCGGTGCACTGCTGGAGGGCGTACCGTATCTGCTGCACGGCGGGGCTCCGAAGTTGAGCGCCGGCGAACTGCAGAAGTACCTGCCGAGCAAGCTCTACGGATTAGAAGACCTGATGAGCTCATCCGAGGCGGCGGCGCTCAACAGTGCACGGTCATTCTTCTCGGATTATCAGAACGATAGCGGTGATCTTGCCGGCCACGTTCGTAAGATTCGGTCGGTATCGCGGCAGAAAGAAAGCAGTCCTGTGTGGTGGATACTGGCTCAGAGCGCACGTCAGTTTGCACTGGCTGCGGCTCACAGCGAGAAGAACGACAAACAGAGGCAGCAGCTGGTTGCGCTGGCGGATGCGTTAGCGATTTCGGTTGATGCGGCGCCAGAGGGCGCTGCGCCACCGTCGCTGGTTTGCGATCTCTACGTTGATGCGGAATCGGTCTATCCGCTGTACCGTTTTGCAGAAACGGTCACACCGGATCGCATCAGGCAGGCCACGGCTACTTCGGATGCCATACGCAAGGAAGAGCAACCGCAGGATAGGGCCTATTTTCAGAAGGAAGAGAAACGGCTCGACGAGCTGCTGGCATCGCTTGACACCGTAGGGGCGCGGGTCCGCAAGACCCGGGCCGGTGATGCAACCGTTGTTGACGCAGCTGCCGCTGATAAGGCAGCTGCGCGGGGAACTGCCCGCGGTGAAGGGGAGGCAGAAGACTCGGATAGTGAACGGCGCGGTTCCAGATGGTGGCTGGTGGCCGCCTTACTGCTGCTGCTGCTCGGTGCAGGGTTGATTTTCCTGCTGGCTACCGATCAGGGCCGCGAGATAACCCGGGTGGTGCTGGGGCGCGAGCCGGTTACCGCCCCGGTTGATCCGAGCGTTGATGTCGAGCCCGAGCCGCCTGCTCCCGACGTTGCGGTTGATGATCCGGCGGAGGAAGAGCCGGAGATAACGCCTGAAGCCGAGCCGGAAGTTGTCCCACCGGAAGAGCCCGAAGTGACGGAGCCGCTGCGGGAGCCGGGAACCGCAGCGCCCGGGGTGGTGCAAACCGGTCCCCCAATTGACCTCGATGACTGGCAGGACGTAGAAGGGCTGGAGCCGCGCGAGGCGGCCGGCGGAACAAACATTACCGTTCTTGACATAATTAGACTGGCGAATAGAATTGCATTGGCAAACGGTTATCGCCAGATGGGCGCGCCGCCACAGTGGGGTCCAAATCCGTTGTGGATTTTTGCCGGTAACCGGTTGGTGATGCCGGACCGCAGTGAGATCACGGTGCAGGAAAACGATAACCTGTGGTCCCTGACCGGTGACTTCATCGAGCAGCAGCTGGATGAAGACTATCCCCGGTACCGCAATGCCGTTGAAGCGCACCAGCGCGGAGCGATGTCAACGGAGCGCTTGCTAAGTGAGCTGCGCGACTTGCAGGAGTTCTCCAATTCCGAGAACTTCTCGCGTCGGCTGTCACAATCAATTCAGGAGGTGATGAGCGGCTGAGAGCGAACGGAGCGTCAAAGTGTTCGTAAGATTGTGATCACGCGCAAATGTGCTATACTAAAAGGCGTGTATGTTTTGAGATTTGACCTCAAAGACCACTATGAAGGAGTGTAACTATGCCAGATCTGCCAAAGAGTCCGAATGTATTTCACCCGCGTAAGCCTTCCGCTGTCGGGTCGCGCAACTCGCTCGCTCAGGAAGGGCGCGCACAGAAGGAAGAGTATCAACAGCTGATTGCCGAAGCGACCGAGAACGTCCTCGAAGACATCGCGGTCAAACTGCCCAAAGAGGTACTCGAACAGCTCGAGGTCATGGGTGGCATCAAGGAGAAGTTGTACAACTACTTCAACCAGAACTACCAGAACATGTTCAACCGCTACGTCACCAGTACTGAAGACGAGATGGTGAAGAAGGTCCGCAATTTTGTGGACAAGGAAGAGAACAAGATTCTGGCGCGCTACACCCCGAAAGAGATCGCCGAGATGCTCGATCAGATCGGTGGTGCGGACAAGTTCAACAC
>REDW01000117.1 GCA_007693325.1 Spirochaetaceae bacterium | reverse complement strand
ATTGTCGAACGGCGGTGCCCGAGTTCGACAGCTTTCAGCCGTTAGTGTTATGATTCAATGCGATCCAGATGCCTGGTTCGCGTATCGACGGCGATCGGCGAGTGCCCTCCGTCTGGATCAGCAAGGGAGCGCCACGACTTGGCTGGTACTGGTGTGGCAACACTCATAGCTGGCCGGCGACCGCATCGTGCAAGGCAACGTTTAACTCGAAGGGTAGACTTCTTGTGGGCGGAACGGCGACGGAAGTGGAGGGTCTGTGACACACGATTTCGACCTGCTCCTTGCCGACACGCTGGCTCTGGCGGCCCGCCACGACCTGCACATGGCGGGCGACATCTCCTTCAACGAGACGGGGCTCGATTTTCGGGTCGGGTTTGCAACCGATGTGGAGGGGCGGCGCTGGCTGGACAGCGACACACTGTGGCCCGATTTCTGCGTTCTCACACATGGTGATCTGTACGCCGGGCACGTGACCGCGGCGGCCGCACCTGGCCTGCCATGGTCAAACACATCACGGAGCGGCACGCCGTCGCTTCGCCGATCAATTACGGCCTCTTTGCGATCGTTTCGGGCAGCCAACAGCACCTCGCTGCGGCCAGATCCCAGCTTGGGGTCGAATAGTCCGACGGCGATCAGCAGCGAGAGGGCTGACGAACACACTGAACCAGGATCAGGGAGGAGCAATGGCAACGGAACAGAGTTTCATCGACTACGTGCTCGATCAGGCGGGTCTGGCAGACCGATTGACGTACCGCAAAATGTTTGGTGAGTTCGGATTCTATCTGGACGGGAAGTTCATCGCGATGGCGTGCGACAACAGTTTTTTCACCAAGCCGACGGAGGCAACTTCGTCTCTGGCGCCAACGCTGCCGCAGCGACCTCCGTACAAGGGTGCGAAACCCCACCCGGTGGCCGACGAGCTGCTCGATGACCCGCAGACGCTGAAGCGCCTGCTGGAGCACACCGCGACGTTTCTCCCCGTGCCGGTACCGCTCGGCCGGCATCACATCACAGCTGCGGCACCGCTGCCGGCGGCGAAGCGAGCGCCGTCTCAATCGCGGCGCACACATCCTCAAGGCTGCATCGTTCAATGGGCGTGTCGTTGACGCTGACGTTCGCGCCGTGTCCGCAGTTTTCCATGCAGAAGGTCGCGCTCACTGCCACGCGCTGCTCAAGCCCGTTCCGCTCGACATGACCGATCAGCTGGCGCAGCAGTTCCTGCGATCCGTTCAGAAAACAGCCGGTTCCGACGCAAACGCGCACGCGGACTCGGTCGGCAGTCCCGTTGCTGCCTACCGAAAGATCGATCTCATGCAACCGCCGCCTCTGCCGGTAGGCGGTGTGCAGCGCCTGATGCGCGGCGTGACTGCCGGCCTCGCCGAAGTGCTCGGCGTAGCAGCGCTGCAGTTCCGGATTGTCCTGAGCTTTGTGAAACTCCAGCGTCTTGTCGCTGTTATAGATAGCCCGTGTCCGCAGCCGGCGGGCCGCCGGATTGAAAGTGTGTGGTTGACCGGCGCCGCAGACGCACCCGCCGGGACAGGACATCACCTCCACCAGGTGATAAGGGCAGTTTCCGTCACGGATCTGATCGGCGATGGCCCGGACGTTGGCCAGGCCCTGGACGATGGCCACGCGCAGTTCAACGTCATCAACCTGAATGGCAGCTTCACGCAGCCCGGCTTCCCCACGCACCTCGTGGAACGTCACGTCCGCCGGCGGAGCGCCGTGCACCTTCTCGACCGCGTAGCGCAACACCGCCTCGGTAACACCGCCGCTGACTCCAAAGATCACCCCCGCACCGCTCTTGAAGCCTAGCGGCATGTCGAACGATTGCGGCTCAAGGCCATCAAGTTTCAGGCCAACCTGGCGCAGCATCAAGCCCAGTTCCGCGGTGGTGATGACGTGGTCGACGTCCGGTTGCCCGTCGGTGATGAACTTCTCCTGCTTGGCTTCGTACTTCTTGGCGGTGCACGGCATCACCGCCACAACCACCAGTCTCTTTCCGTCCAGCGGAATGTGGTTCGGCAGCACCCGCCGCGCCACGGTGCCGAACATCTGCTGAGGCGATTTGCAGCTGGAAAGATGCGGCAGGAGCTCGTGGTGGTACTGCTCGGCGTATTTCACCCACGCCGGACAGCACGACGTGAACAGCGGCAGCCGGCCGCCGCCGGCAAAGCGCGCCAGAAACTCCTCGCCTTCCTCCAGGACGGTCATATCGGCCGTGAACGCCGTATCGTACACCTTGTCAAATCCGATTGCCTTCAACGCCGCCACGGCTTCGCCGGTGGTGATGGTTCCGGCCGGCATGCCGAAGTACTCGCCGAGTCCGACTCGTACCGCCGGCGCCATTTGTGCTACGACGACCGTGTCCGGATCGTCCAGGTCCTTCCAGACCGAGTCTATCTCCGGTTTCGGCGTCAATGCACCCGTGGGGCAAACCGTGGCGCAGAGTCCGCAGTTGACACACTCAACCGCATCCAGGTTGTGACAGAACGCCGGCACCACTGCGCTGGCCGCGCCGCGGAACGCAAAATCGATTGCGCCGACTCCCTGGATCTCATGGCAGGCCCGCACACAATCGCCGCAGAGCACGCACTTGTTCGGGTCCCGCACCAGCGCCGCCGCCGAGCGATCGATCTCGCGCGGGGTGTGCACTGCCTTGTAGCGCAGCTTCTCGATACCCATGCGTTCCGACAGCTCGCGCAGGCGGCAGGAAGCGCTGCGAACGCACGTCGGGCAGTTCATATCGTGATTGGCAAGCAGCAGCTCGATCGAGATCTTTCGGATATCCCGCACCTGTCTGGTGTTGGTCTTGACGCGCAGGCCGGGCTCGGGCGCCACCGAGCACGACGCCTGAACGCCGCGACCCTCCACCTCAACCAGGCAGAGTCTGCACGCACCGTAAACGCTCAACTCCGAGTGGTAACAAAAAGTGGGGATGTCGATCCCGGCCTTGCGCGCTATCTCCAGCACGTTGCGCTCGCCCTCTATCGGCAGCTCGCGACCATCGACAAACATCGTTTCTGCGATCGGTTGTTCGATACCGTTCTTCATACTGCTACTCCCTGTACAATCGCGCCGAACTTGCAGGCGTCAAGACAGACGCCGCACTTGACGCACGTTTGGTGATCGATGACGTGCGGTTGCTTTTTCTCACCGGCGATGGCCTTCACGGGGCACTTGCGGACGCAAAGGCCGCACCCGATACACTTCTCCGCCAGGATAACCGGTGGCGTCAGCGCCTTGCACGCTCCCACCGGGCAGCGCTTGTCGAAGACGTGCGCCTCATACTCCTCCTTGAAATAGTGCAACGTGGAGAGCACCGGATTGGGCGCGGTCTTGCCGAGCCCGCATAAGGAGCCGGTCTTGACGGCCTGTGCTGTTTGCTCCAGTACCGTCAGCGTCGTTTCATCGGCGTCCCCTGCAATTATTTCATCCAGCAGCGCCAGCATCTGGCGCGTTCCCTCGCGGCACAGCACACATTTGCCGCAGGATTCGTTCTGCGCGAACTGCATGAAGAACCGTGCCACGCTGACCATGCAGGTTGTGTCGTTCATCACGACCAGCCCGCCGGATCCGACCATCGCCCCTACACTGCCAAGCGAGTCGAAGTCCAGCGGCAGATCAGCGTGTTCGCCAACCAGGCAGCCGCCCGACGGCCCGCCGATCTGAACCGCTTTGAACGGCCGGTCGGTAATCCGTCCTGCGTTGTCGGTCACGCCGCCGCCAATCTCGTACACAATCTCGTTGAGGGTTGCACCGAACGGGACCTCGATCAACCCGGTGTTGGCGACGTGACCTGTCAGTGCAAACGTCTTGGTCCCCGGCGAGTTGGCGGTACCTCGGGCGCGATAGGCCTCAGCGCCGGTACGCAGGATCAACGGAATGGCTGCCAGGGTTTCGACGTTGTTGATGACAGTCGGCTTGCCCCGAAGCCCGCTCTGCGCCGGAAAAGGTGGTTTCGGCATCGGCATGCCGCGTTTGCCTTCCACCGACGCAATCAGCGCAGTCTCCTCACCGCATACAAACGCTCCGGCGCCTTCCATGATCTTGAGCTCGAAATCGAATCCGCTTCCCAGGATATCAGCGCCCAGCACACCGAAGCGGTGCGCGTCATCGACGGCGCGGCGCAGCCGCTTCACCGCAAGTGGGTACTCCATTCGGACGTAGACGTATCCGGTGCGGGCACCAACCGCCCGCGCGGCTATCAGCATCCCTTCGATCACGGCGTGCGGATTTCCTTCCATCAGACTGCGATCCATGAACGCGCCGGGGTCTCCCTCGTCGCCGTTACAGATCACGTACTTCTCGTGGCCTGGTTGCACACGTGTCAGCTCCCACTTGCGTCCGGTCGGGAAACCGCCGCCGCCGCGGCCGCGCAGTCCCGACCGCAACACCTCGGCGCAGATCTCCTCGGGGGTCATCTCGCACAGGGCGCGGCGTGCACCGTGATAGCCGCCCAGAGCGATATACTCCCGAATGTCCTCCGGATCAAGCGAGCCGCACTCCTTGAGCGCAGTGCGTTCCTGCCGTTGATAGAACGGAATATCGTCCTTGGACCTGCAGTGTTCCCGCTTTCTCGGGTCAACGTATAATAGACGCTCCACAACGTCACCGCCCATCAATGTAGTCTGCACAATCTCGGCAACGTCTTCGGCTTGCACTTTGGTGTACAGGACACCTTCCGGCTCAATCGTGACCAGCGGCCCCATCTGGCAGAATCCCTGACACCCGCTCTTGGATAGATAGACGTCCGCAGCGGCCGGGCTTTCATATTCCAGGGCGATAGTGACCCGTAAACCGAGAGTGTCGAGTTTGGCCGCAAAAGCGTCCCGCACCGCCAGCGCGCCGCCGGCCACGCATCCGGTACCCGCGCATATGATGATGCGCCGTTCTACTGCACCGGCGACAGCGCGGTGCGCCGCTTCGGCGTCGGCCAGTATTTCGGTTGGTGTTTTGGCTGTCGTAGTCATGCTTGCTCCTCGCTCTCCAGAATCTTCTCGATCGCGGCCACGCCGGCTTGCGGACTTACCTGCCGGTGAACGGCTTCGTTGATGACGGCAACCGGCGCCAGGCCGCAGGCGCCGACGCAGGAGACTGTCTCCACGGTGAACAGCATGTCGTCGGTGGTATGCTTGTCCTCGCTCAAACCCAGCCGTTTGCGGATGGCGTCCACCAAACCCTGGGAGTTCTTGACGTGACACGCCGTTCCGTCGCAGACGTGGATCACGTACTTGCCTTTGGGGCTCAACGCGAAGTGCGCGTAGAACGTTGCCACGCCGAATACGCGTGCCGGCGGCAGGCCAAGCGACGTGGCGACGTAGGCCAGCGCCTCTTTCGGCAGGTAGCGGTACTCGGCCTGAACGGCCTGCAGGATCGGGATCAGCATTGCCGGGTTTCGCTGATGGTGATCGAGAATCTCGCAGACTTTCTCGAAGCTGCGCCCGATGGTTTGGCTGCCGGTTTCGCGATCGACAGTGGTCTGTTTTTCTTCTACACGCATAGTATCTCGGTCTCCTTCAGGTATTGATCTTCAAGTACGCGGGCTACGCGTTTCACGATGTTTCGTCTGATCTCAAGATCCATCGGCAGGCTCGGATCCTGGTGTGCTTCGTTTATGCGGCTGCCGACGACGAAGCGCGTCACGTCGCTCTCGATCAACAAGCGCGCCAGGCGGGCCGCCGGGTCCGTGCCGCCGAGCGGCGTTCCGGCCTCCAGTAGCCGGGCGGTCCTGGTCAGCGTCAGGATCCCTTCGGTGATCAGATCGACGCCCTCCATGCGGGAAGGCGGCGGCACGCCATCTGCCACGCCGTTCAGGTCGAGCGTCGCCGGGCGCTTCAACTCACGACTGACGATCGTCGTGGTGGTGCCGCCGCAGATCACGCGCGTTCCGTTGAACTCGCTCAGCATCCGCGCGTATTCACCGTCGCGGCTCTTTTCGAACGGCGGTCCGGTCAGCACAATCGTGCGTCTCGGCCGGCGAAAATACACCACACCACACGTAATGTCGTCGCGAGCCTGTTGCGCCGGCTCCTTGCCGAGCGCCTCTGAAACTATCCGTTCGGCCAACTCGCGCGCCGAGATCTGCGGCTGCCGCTCCACCAGTTCGCGGGCGAATGCGCGGTACGCGGGCTCGCGCCAGCCGAGCGGGTAGGCGGCGCTACCCAGCCCGGCCTGCGTGACCCCGTCGCTTACCATCACAATACGGTCCTCCGCGCGGATCTCCATGCGCGACAAGCGCAGAGATCGGACCGGACGCCCATTGCGCTCCGATGCACCGTCCGGCAGCCTTGACTCGGCAGTTCCCCGCAGGACCAGAACCGGCGGATTGTCCATTTCAATGAGTCGAACCGTTCCGTGTGCCGTGCAGTCGAGTATTGTGAAGGTAGCGTAACTGATGCGCCGCACGCTGCAGACCGGCAGTGCATCCATCATCACGTCCGCGGAACGCCGAAAATCCATGTCGCTGGCAGTGAACTTCAGTGCCATGGACGCAGTCATGCCCGCAAGGATGTTGGCCTTTACACCGCTGCCCAGACCGTCCGACAACGCTGCAATCACGCGCCGGTTGTCGCCGAGCTTCCTGGATCTGAAGACGTCGCCGCAGATGTCCTGGCCGTGTTTGCACAGCTGGCTGTGTGCCACCTCGAGGAACAGATCGGGGTTCTGTGTCATTGCCGTACCCCGTCGTCCGGCAGAACCGGAGCCGCGCGTCCGTCGTCGGTTGTGTAGCCCTCCGCGATGCTGCGCAGCAGAATCTCGGTATCGGCCATGTGCTCGCCGAGTTTGTAGGCAATCTCCTGAACGGTCGAAAGGTTGCGCCGAATCACCTCTTTGGCCTGCCGGGATATCTGGTCCCGCTGGTACTCGCGGTTTGACACGTCCAGCATCACCGCGCCGACAACCTGGTGCGGCTCCAGCGTGAAGACCGTGATATTCAGGAGCCTGCCGTCAAAGCGGTAATGATCAAAATGCAGCTCCTCATCGGTCAGCAGCACGTCCGTAAACAGGCTGGTGAACGGCAGCACCTTCTCGAGTGCGCAGTTTTTCAGTCCCGGACACGCGTCGTACACCAGCGAGACCTGCTCTCCGAACATCCGGGCAAAGCGTTCATTGCACTCGACGATGCGCAGCTCGGAATCGACGATCACCACACCGGACGGCATCGCGCGAAGCAGCGCGTTGGCTTTGTTGTGCGCGAGTTTTCGCATGTACGAGACGCACATCGCCGGTTCGGCGTGTCCGCGAACCATCGCGGCGGCAAACTCACGGCAGGTGTTGTACCCGCATCCGGAGCAGTTGAGTTCATCTTCTACGCTTTTCTTGCCGATGCCGAGCAGCGCCTCCCGCAGCTGTGCGCTGCTTGGTTCGGCGCGGTCGATCGGCAGCGGCTCGATACGCAGGCCGATAGCGGCGCGAGGTTCGCGATGCACCGGGTGGTTGGGAAGCTCCGTGCGTTGCTCCACCGCCAGTCGCTTCCCCAGCAACGCACCGGGCGAGCCGGCACACGGCCCGCCGACGCAGCCGCCGGCACAGGCCAGCGCTTCGATAAAGACCGGTGCCGTCGACCCGTTCGCTGCCCATCCCCACAACGCCGCACGGATGTTCTCGATTCCGGAGACACCGACAAAACGGACGTGGCCAAAGTCGCCAAGTGCACGAATGGCATTGATCATGCCGCCTTCGATCGGATAGAGCGCTCCTTCCTGCGCGTCTTGCGGCACAAACGCGTGGGCCGACGTTTTGACATCGACGCAGGCCGGATCGATCCCGGCGTGCTCGAACCACTGCCGCAGATCGTCGAAGGTCAGCGCGATATCGACAAGTTCCGGATGATCGTCGGCTTCGGTCTTCTTGGCTATGCATGGGCCGATGAAGACCACGCGGATATCGTTCCCGAATGTCGCGCGCAGAAGCCTCGCGTGGGCCAACAGCGGTGAGTAGAGCTGGGTGATCGCCGTCGTGTGCTCCGGCAGGTACTTGCGGATGAAGGAGACGGCCGCTGGACAGGCCGAGGATACGTGGATTCCGGGCGTCTGCTCCGTCAATGCCCGGGCGACGGTAGCCGATACTTCCTGGGCGCCGAGCGCGGTCTCGCCAACTCCGGAGAATCCCAGCTGTTGCAGCGCGCCGACCATCCGGCCGGCGTCAACACCGGCAAACTCCCCAACCCAGGACGGTGCCAGAGAAACATACACCGGCAGCTCGAGCGAAACGAGCTGCTTTGCACGATTCAGATCGTTGCGGATCCGTTTGGCGTGGGCCGGACAAACGTTGACGCAACTGCCGCACACCACGCACGCCGCGGGAGAAACGCGAGCGCGGCCGTCCCGGACCTGGATCGCCTTCACCGGACATTGTCGGAGACACTTGTAGCAATCCTGGCATTTCGCTTCCGCCGTGAATATCGGATACGGACGCTCCATTGTTACACCTCTTCCGGTCCGGCCGCCAGAGCCTCAAGCAGATCGAGCAGCGAGCCTTCGTCCACACCGTGGTACGATGTCTCGCCAATACGGATGTTCGGGCCGCGCGGGCAGCACTGCTCGCAACGGCTGCCGGTCAGATCGATTGCCTGTCTGAGGTCGTTAGTCTCCAGGAAGCTCTCCAGCAGCTCGAGATTTGCCCGATTGCCCCGCGCGAAGCACGAACTTCCCATGCAGATCGTTATTTTGTTTCGTTCTTTCACGTGAGTATCTCCGGGTACAAGCGCAGGCAGTTCGGCGGTTTACGATCCGGTACGCAACGCTGCGGCAAGTTTGCTTGAGAGGACTCCCAGTGTCGCAAAGAGGTCCTCATTCTGAACGATGACGTTGGCCGGCACGGACAACGCAATCGGCGCGAAGTTCCAGATCGCGATGACGCCGTTGGCCGTCATCAGGTCGCACACCGACTGCGCAGCCTCAGCCGGAACGGTCAGAATTCCGATGCGCAGCTTCATCCTCCGCAGCAGCTCCGGCAGCCTGGTCTGAGGAAAAACCTGCACCCCGTGGGCGTGCGGGCCGAGTTTCTCCGGATCTGAATCAAACGCCGCCACTATTCTGACGCCGTATCGATCAAAAGGGGTGTACCCCAACAGCGCCGTGCCGAGATGCCCCACCCCGACCAACACCGCCTCCTCGACGTTATTCCAGCCCAGGAAGTTCTCGAGTGTGCGGTAGAGCTCCTCGGTGCAGTAGCCTACCTTCGGTCGGCCCACAGCACCCGCCAGCGCCAGGTCCTTGCGGACCTGAGTGGGATCAAATCCCAACTCCCGTCCGATCCGCGTGCAGGAGACCTGCTTCAGGCCGCGCCCGGCCAGCCTGCGCAGTACCTGGCAGTAGGCCGGCAATCGGCGCAGGGTCGGCTCCGGAATACCGTGCTCACCGATGGTGCGGGTTGTGTCTGTACGGTTCTGCATAATCTACACTCTCCGCCGGCCGTGGCGCGCAGACCTTAGCTCGCAGGCCGGAGCACGCCGCCGGTTTATCGATATCCCATTATCGAGAAAAATCTATCGAGAAACTATTCGCGATATATATACCACCTCGCGCGGCGGGTGTCAACGGTTTGTTGCGGTTTGTTGCGGAGAATCTGCGGGATTTCTGGATGCCGGTCGGCGCCAGCAGCGGGCGGGCGGGACGTCCCGCCGCCCGATTCGGTGAACTGCCGGCTTACCGGCGGTAGAACCCGTCGTCGGGAAGCGACCCGCCGATCGAACGCGGGTTGAAGTCGTGGAAGATTTCCAGCAGACGGTGTACATCGTCACGCGCGGTTGCAGCGGGGATGTACAAAAGGTTAAGCCGATCGAATGCGCTGACGATTACCGGCGCTGGAATCGACACGCGCTCGGCCGCCTCGGCGGCTCCTTGCTCACGGTTTGCGCGAAACCAGTCCAAGCCGTCGATATACGCTGCGGCGAACGTTTCCAGTACGGTAGCGTGCTGCTCGGCAAACGAACGAGATACCGCCAGTGCGGTCATCGGATAGGTTTCGCCGCCAAAGTGTTCACGATACGTCTCGCCCAGATCCATGGCGACACGGAGATCGGGGTTGGCGCCGATGACGCGCGTTACAAAGGGCTCGGGAAGTACCGCGAGGTCCACATGCCCGGCGATCAGCTGCTGGGCCAGTTCGGTCTGGTCGGCCGAGTAGCGCAGATCAAAATCGATCCCCGGCTCCAGCCCGCTCGCGCGTGCCAGCGCCTGAAACAGTATGTCCGGGGTTGCCCCTCGAGCGAGCGTATGGACGGTGCGTCCACGAATGTCCTCCCACCCCAGAGCGCGGTCGGAAACCAGGTAGAGCACACCGCCACCGCTGGCCGCCAGCAGTTGCAGGCCCGATTGCCGGTTGTAGAGGTTTGCCGCGAGGTTGGTCGGCAGGGCTACGATATCCAGTACTCCGGCGAGAATCTGGGATACCAGAAGGTCCGGTGTACCGTACACCGTGAACTGCGGATCGATCTCCGGTCCAAGGCGGTCCGGTTGCGCCATAAGCGGTGCCATTCCTACCGCTGTGGGACCTCGCAGCGTGCCGATCCGCAGGACAACCGGGGCGCGGTCCACCGGTTGCGCCTGTTCATTTTCCGCGCCGGCCTCGCTGCTGCCGGTCGCGCTGACCGAGGCGATCGCCGCGACAATTAGTAGAAACACAATAACAGAACGTTGCATGCAGCGATCCTACAGCAGGCGCGGCATATACACCAGAGCAGATCAATCGCCGTTCAGTGCCGCGTCCACCGCCGCACGAATACGCTTGATTTCCTCGCTGCTGCGGTTGGTAACGGTGTAATTGGCAATCACGGAGGTCGGTTGTCTGTCGGCGAGAACAATGATCCGGTCGGCAAGTTCAAAGGCTTCCTCGGGATCGTGAGTAACCAGTATCACCGATCGTCCCAGATGACTCTCAAGGACACGCGTAAGAGCGACGAGGTCCCGGCGCGTCGCGATGTCCTGGTTGGCGAACGGTTCGTCCATACAGATCACCGGAGCGCCCGATATGAAGCCGCGGGCGAGGTTCACCCGATGGCGCATGCCTCCGCTGAGCGTAGATGGGTATGCGTCGACGCGTGAAAGACGCAGGGCGCGCAACAATGAAATGATTCTTTGCCGGCGTGCCTCGCGGCTTATGCGCGCCTTCTCCGTCGGCAGAACAAGCTCAACATTGGCCAGGACGCTGCGCCACGGCAGCAGGCGTGGTTCCTGAAAGACAAACCCCACCGCCGGAAGTCCGGCATGTTCGTGCGCAAGACCGGTCACACTGCCCGAGTCAGGCCGCAGATCACCGGCAATCAAGCGCAATAGCGTTGTTTTCCCGCAACCGGATCGACCGAGCACCGCGGTTACCGAACCCGCCGGTATCTCAAGCGTCAGGTTCTCAAAGAGCTGTGCAGTGCGAAACCCGAATGAAACAGATTCCAGGCGCACTTCCGGCGCGGCGGCTTCGGTAGAGACGGGCATATCCGTGCCGGTGAACCGAAACGGTTGCGCGGTGATCGCTGCGGATCCTTCGTCGCTTCCGCGCGGGTCGGTAGAACGGAGCTGAGCCGATGTTCTCCAGGCGTTGACTCTGCGATCTACCGCCCAGACGAGACCGTCGCCGGCTGCCGCGAGCAGCACGGCGACCACGGTCCAGGCGATTACCTCGGGAGTTTCGAGATAGAGTTTTGCAACGTGCAGATCGGTGCCGATACCAAAGACCGGCTGGCTGAGCACTTCCGCGGCGATGACCGCTTTCCAGCTCATCCCCACCGCACCGGTAAGGGCCGAGAGCACCACGGGGAGCGAACCGGGTATGTGAATGTGGCGTACGCGGCGCGATACCGGTACGTGGAAAAGCCGCCCCATGTCTACCAGGTCGGGATCGACGGATCGAAGCCCGTCGAGAACCCCCTGGTGAAGCAGCGGAAACGATACAAGAAGCGAAATGAACACCGGCACGCTGTCAACGGGCAGCCAGATAAGGGCAAGCAGTATGACCGCGATCACCGGGACGGAGCGCACCACTACAACCAGCGGACGCAGCATTCCCGCCGCCCATTCCCGCCGCGAACAGACAGTCCCCGAGAGCACAGACAGCGTCAGCGCAAGGAGAAACCCGGCCAGCCAGCGCGTGAGGCTTGCGATGACGGTGGACGCGAAATGGGGCAACAGGACAAGCGCCAGCAGCGCACGCAGCACCCTCGCCGGCGACGGCAAAAGGATCTCCCGACCAACCGCAGCCGCCCCAATCCACCACATCAGAATGAGCGCTGCGGTTCCAGCGTAGTGGGCCCAGCGCAGTTTCGCCTGCGACTGATGTTGCCTGTGGATTCCCCGATGCGCGAACGTCACGCGGGGGAGTGTAGCATTTACCGGGGAGAAGAAGAACGGTTGGACGAATACGGCGAATCACGGCAAAACCCGTCTGGCGTTGCACCCGCGACGGTTCATACAGCATCCGGATAAACGAACAATGGCGGATCTGTTCTCAGTGGAACAACGGCGACGTTCATGACGTTGGGATTGTCGACTACCAAACATTCATCCCGCTGGGGATACCTGCGTACCGGTTGGCAAAGGACACGGGGCTAAAGTCCACCTGAGTGGTGTAAATATGCCCAAAGGTTTTCCCTTCTACTATCCGGATGAACACAGGGAAATCATAGATCTCCTGCAGGCCAGACGTCCAGCTGGAATAGTTGCTTTGACCGGCAAGCATCCGCTATGTGGGATGAACCCTTTTCCGCTTTCTGAAGACGGCAACCTGGGAATCCCTAACGCCTATGCCGCCCAACCGCCTGAGCCGCTCCCCTCGACAACGCCGCCGGAGTCGCGGTGTTGGCGGCGGTTATGGAGAAACTCACGGACAAGCCCCTGCCCTGTGCGGTTGATTTCGTAGCCTTCAACGGGGAAGAGTATTTCGGAGTGCCGGGACAACTCGGCTATCTAGACGCTCTACGAGCTGAGACATCTCTGCCTGACCTCGTCATAAATGTTGACGGCGTTGGGCACCGCGGCTCCCGCAACGTCGGCCAACCTCATGGAGACCGTGGTCGGGCTGACGCACACCCCGGCCGATACTATTGATAACGTGGACTTCAGACTACTTGAATCAGCCGCTGCGTTGATCGTGAAGCTTCTTCACGGATAGGGAATAGGCCGGTATTATCCGCTCCAATGCGCAAGGCTACCAGCGGACGCCTGGATAAACGAAAGGAGCATATCATGAGCCGTACAAAGTACATTCCGATCATTGTATCGCTGGCCGTTCTCTTCGTGGTGACGGCCGTGGTTGTCACGGCCTTGTATGTCGGCGACATGCGCCGGGCCTACGCGCGGGTAAACGGCGTCGCTACCGTGCTGGAGTTCCCTTTGGGAAGCATAGAGTACACCCACGGAGGCGCAGGGACTCCGGTACTGGTGGTGCATGGCGGCGGCGGCGGCTTTGACCAGGCTGAGCTCCTGGTTCAGACCGTGCTTGGTAACGGCTTTCATTGGGTAGCTCCTTCACGCTTCGGCTACCTGGGCTCCTCGATGCCGCAGAATGTCACCTGGGATGAACAGGCCGATGCCTACGCGTTTCTGCTGGACCACCTTGGCCTGGAGCGGGTAGCGGTGCTGGCGCTCTCTCAGGGCGGCGCCTCGGCTTTCCTGTTTGCCGAGCTCTACCCCGAGCGTGTATCCTCACTCAGTTGCATTTCGTGTGGCGCGGCACACTCGACCGAGGAGCTCCAGGCTGCGGCAGACCAGAAAGGCCGTATGCTCGCGGCTATCTTCAGTCGTGACTTTCCTTACTGGGTAGTGACCACGGCCTTTCGGCGGCAGTTCATGGGCCTTATGGGAGCCGACAAGGGGGTGGTAGCCGGACTCACTGCCGAGCAGCTGCAGAGTATTGGCCTGGTTATTGATTACATGAACCCGGTGGCACCTCGCGCGGCTGGAGCAACCTTTGACAATCAAGCGCGTCTTCCCGGCCAACGCCTGGCCGGAATCAGTGCCCCAACCCTCATTGTCCATGCTGTGGACGACACCTTGCAGCTGTACCACAACGCCGAGTTTGCGGTTGCCACGATACCCGGTGCCGAGCTCTTGAGCTTTGAGTCCGGTGGCCATGTGGTCATGGCCGTGGAGCAGGAGGCAATTCAAGTCGCGGTGCAGTCCCATATCATCCGAAGCGCAGGAGCATCCCAGGCACGGTAGAGCGCGGCCGGGTTCTTTCTGCTTGAGCGTTCTTAAGGGCTTGCCCTTGGTGGGCGAGGCAATCGAGAAGCGCCATGGTCAGTTTCTCGTCGGGGGCTGCCACCCCGCTGTTGATCTCGACCGTGACGAACCTGGCGGGAAGGTCGATCGGGCCGACCGTCCGCCGACTGGCGCTATTAGCCCCACCGTGGCCCTTGGAAGTAAGGCCCAAGCCGTAAGTCTCCTAAGACCATCCTGGGGTTGATCTCAGAAAAAACGTCCCATATTTCATTTTGGGACGACGGTCATAAGGCCGCAAGGTACCCTGAGACTCATCGGACAGCATCAGGGCCAGGCTATCAACCACGAAGGAGCGCAGGGCTTATGAAAAAGACGAAGAATGATCCGGATTTGCTGGAGGAATACTACTTCAGCGGTGAGGCTCGTGGGAAAGACTCACAACGTTAAACGGTCGCAGGTTCGATTCAAAACCTGTCGTTGACAGGTTCAACACTTTTTTTTGGAGCTTTACATGAAAAAGATGACAATGCTTCTGGTTCTGATTCTGGTTGTTGTTGGTGGAGCATTTGCACTTGATGTGCAAGCTGGAGCCCTGGTGGAAGGTGTCGGATTGAACCAAATGAGCTCACTCGACGCACGCGTCGGAGTTGGTCCGGTCACATTACAAGCCGCAGTTGGATTGGCTGGTATCCGAATTCAGGACCCCACGTTCGAATTCGACGGTGAAGACGAGGAATTAGAATTCACCGCAAGGTTCAGGGTTGGTATGCTTCAAATTGGCGCATACTACCCCTACTGGAGGCCTGCGCCGCTCATGAGTGTCTATAGCGGTCTCCGTTACGGTTTCGGTTTCGGAAGAGCAGACATCACGGACAACGGGGACAATGAAGTCAGCGTAGCAGCAAATGCTCATAAGCTCAAGCTGATTGCTCTGGGATGGGATTTCAGCCCAATGCAGATGGAAAATCTTGTCTTCAGTGTCGGTGTTGGTGCTGAACATTGGTGGCTCAGCGACATTGTTGCTGAATTAGGAAGTGAGGAAATAACACTCGATCTCGGTCTCAGCGGATGGTCGACAACCGTTGAATTTGGCGCCCGTGTCCGATTCTAAATACAGGCTCAGGACGGCCGGGGCGGCAGGAACTGGAGAGAGCGCGCGGGTGGTTTACGCCGTGACAGAGAAAGCGATCAGTTGAGACGATGCGGATCGGACCCCGGCGGCCATCTGCCAGCTTCGTACATCTTCGCAACCACCGGAGAGCAGGGGCCGCTACGCGTCAGCGAGCGATATTCCAACCTCTCGTGCAACATCGCCGAGAGGCTTGTCAAACGTCCAGATCCTTAGCTGCTCGCTGAGCGCCGCGTGCACGATAGCAACGTCGACCAGCCCGATGCCACGGCTCGAAAGCTGGTGAGTCACAATCGCAGAAAGAAGATCATCGGTGGACGGCTCGGGCACCCGGTCTAGCGAGTCGAGCAGGGTGCGGTTCTGCGCTGACAGGCCACCGAGAAGCAACTCACCCAATACCCAGGGATGTAGAAGCGCTGCGTTCCCGGCACAGAACTCCGCCAGCTGCTTTGCGCCAGGTTGACCGCGGAAAAACGCTACCCAGACGCTTGTGTCGACCAGGGTTCCAACGGAGGCGGCGGTTATCATCCCGGTCGCCGGCGCCGCGGCTCATCCAGATCGGGCTGCGAGCCAAACGATGCGGCCAGCCTCCGGCGCCGTGCGGCACGGATGAGCTCACGTAGACCCATCTCTACTATGCGGGTTTTTGTGGTGACGCCGTACTCACGCATCGCTTCGCCGACCAGGTTTTTATCTATATCCAGCGTCGTTTTCATACATATAAATATGGCTAATTTGTATGGCTTTGTCTACTATGAATATACAGATTGAGAGGCGCTCTATACCCATTGCGGATCCACATGCTTTGTGGTTCTCCGCTCCAAGGTCGTGTGCTTGGTGGGGATACGGCCCGTCATGTGTTACAACTGCCATCATTGCCTGCATGCAGATACTGATGTAGAATGAGCTAAAGTGAGTGGACAGTTACCCAAGAACAGGCAGAATGACTACTCCAGGGAAGCGATAAGAGGACGCATTGAAAAGCTTTCCACACTTAACGGCCGGCCCTTGAAATACCTGGAGCAGTCGGCGGTAGATCCCGAACTTACGAAAGGCAATATTGAGAACATTATCGGATTTTCCCAGGTTCCCGTGGGGATAATCGGACCTCTTGCCGTTAACGGGAGTCATGCCCGGGGGGAATTCTATGTACCCCTGTCAACTACCGAAGGTGCACTTGTTGCATCCTATCACCGGGGAGCAAGGGCAATTACCATGTCGGGCGGAGCAAATGTATTGCTTTACCGGGATATGAT
Source organism: Spirochaetaceae bacterium (assembly GCA_007693325.1). Taxonomy (GTDB): domain Bacteria; phylum Spirochaetota; class Spirochaetia; order DSM-27196; family PWMO01; genus PWMO01. Next base: position 3,402 of record REDW01000117.1, on the reverse strand, counting down.
CCAGCGCGCACCGTTGTTTGTACTTGAGAATGTATTCAAAGCTGCGGAGTTTATAGAATGGTTTGACTCCAATTTTGATGTCCTCCAAAAAATCGCCGGGGATACAACCGCCCACGGTGCTCTTGAAAGCTACCATTCCTTTATACAGGGAAGAATAGTTTTTATCAGGCTGAATTATTCTACCGGTGACGCGATGGGTATGAACATGGCAACAAAGGCCACCCATGAAATGTGCAACTATATCGATAAGAACTTTGCTGTAGAACGGTACGTTATTGAGAGTAATCTGGCTGTTGACAAGAAACCTTCGGCCATCAACACCATTCTTGGCAGGGGCAAATCGGTAACCGCAGAAGCATTCTTCACTGAAAAAGTACTGTCCCGCTTACTCCGAACAACAGCCACGGAGATCGATCTTGCCTACAAACGACAGGTTGCCGGCGGACTAATCGGGGGTGTTCTCGGTTCAAGTGGCCATGTGGCTAACGGACTTGCAGCAATCTTCCTTGCCTGCGGGCAGGATATGGCCAATCTGAGTGAATCATGCGTTGGCCATATTTATACCGAGGTCACAGGTAATGACCTCTATGTGTCTCTGAACATGCCTTCCCTGATAATCGCCACCATAGGAGGCGGAGTTTCTCTTCCCACCCAAAAAGAATGCCTGGAAATTATGGATTGCTATGGAGATGGCAAGGCTGGGAAATTTGCCGAGATCGTTGCCGCCACCCTGCTTGCCGGTGAAATTTCCCTGGCAGCTTCCCTGGTTGCCGGTGACTTTGTTTCGGCACATGAAAAGTATGGCAGAAACCGGCCGGACGAAACGTAGCTAAACTCATCTCCGGGCACACGCGCAAAACGGCGAAATGTACAGATTATTGTTGACTTTATTGTGGTTGCAGTTGGAATCCGAAAAGCTGGAGACAAGAAAGATATCTACGAATTGATGAAGAAACTCGTCAAGACAGGAATCGTGGAATGAGACGGCTGACCTTAAACTTGACCGCTCCTTCTCGTGGATGTTAGCATTGCGGGTGTAACTTGGCGGAGCAACACAAGCAGAAAGGAGAAAATCAAAATGAAAGTAGGATGTTTTGCGTTGATCGATCCCTTTACGGTTCTGGAACATCAATTGGAGCGTATCGCGGGGCGGGGGTTCAAATACGCCGATGTGACGGATACCCAGGACGGGTCGAGCATCGGCAGTAAGGTCTTCCACGCCGTGGCCAGCCTGGACGCCAATCCCTACGATATCAAGCGGCTGTTTGAGCGCTACGGGCTGACCATCACCAGCTATTGCGCCCACGCCAACATCCTGGATGCTGCCGCCCCCTGGCGCTACGGGACCTCGCAAATCATCAAGGCGGTTCGCGCGGCGGCGACGATGGGGGTGGAGCATGTAATTACCACCGAGGGCGACCCGGAAACGCCATTTGGAAAAGGTCTTACCGAAAGTGAAGTCCTTTTCTCGTTTCGGGAGAAACTGTACGAGCCGTTGCGGGTGGCCGCCGATCACGGCGTCTCGATCTTGCTGGAGCCTCACGGTCCCTACACGGACTCCGTGGACTTCATGGAGCGGATCCTGGACGCCTGTAACGCCGACAACCTCGGCATCAATCTCGACACGGGCAATCTATGGCTGGGAGGCGGAGATCCCATTGAGATGGTTGAACGGCTTGGCGATCGCATTGGCCACGTCCACTGGAAAGACCTGCCCGCCGAAATGGAGCCCGAACGCGGCACCAAATTCGGCGTCGGGATGGCCACCATCGCCTTGGGCGAGGGCGCCGTGGATATCAAGGGAACCGTCGAGGCGCTCATGGCCAAGGGCTTTGATGGCTATACGACCCTCGAGGTCGCGGGAGACGAGGCGGTTCAGAAGAGCTACGACTATCTCAAATCCTTGGGGGTGGAGTGAGTGCGTCAGTTCAGCACTGCCCACGCACGCTTGAACCTCGTGCATATGGCATCGGGTTGCTGACATAACGATCTGCGCCGGCGGACGCACAGTTGCTACCGCCCGCTCCGAGCAGTAGATTTGGCAGTGGGTGTATCAGCAGGAGGCGGACGATGAGCGAGAAGATCGACCGGCGCAGCTTTCTGAAGCAGGGGTTGTTTTACGCCGGTCTGCTGGCCGGCGCAGGCTATGGCCTCTTCCCGGTGGCCAAATCGTGGGGGCAGAGCTCCGCCGCGAGCGTACCGCGACGGCGGCTGGGCGCAACCGGGGAAGAAGTCAGCATTATCGGCCTTGGGGGCGCAATTGCGGTTGCCCGGGAGCGCGAGCGCGCGGCGGAGATTGTGGATCGGGCGCTCGATCTGGGGATAAACTACATCGACACCGCGGCGCAGTACGGTCCGAGCGAAGCCAACATCGGCAGCGTGATGCGCCACCGACGCGGCCAGGCGTTTCTGGCGGGCAAGAGTCACAATCGCAGCTACGACGGGACCATGCGCCTGTTTGAGCGCTCGCTCAGCCGGCTGCAGACCGATTACCTCGATCTCTACCAGCTGCACGCAATCGACTCTCAGGAGGCACTCGATGAGGTCAGCGCAGACAACGGAGCGCTCGCGGCGATGCGCAGCCTCAAGGAGCAGAAGGCGGTGCGCTACCTTGGGATCACCAGCCACAAGAACGCGCGGTTCTTCGGGCAGGTTCTCGAGCGCTACCCGTTTGACTGTGTGCTGCTGGCGCTCAACTGCGCCGACCGCCATTACGACTCGATGATTGAACACGCTCTGCCGGCAGCCCGGGCGCGCGGCATGGGGATTGCGGCGATGAAGGTTGCCGCCTACGACGGGCGCATCTTTCGCGAGGACGGGATCCGGACCATGGAGGAAGCGCTCGGCTATGTGCTCTCGCACCCGGTCCACACCGCGGTTGTCGGCGTATCTTCGGTAGAAGAGCTGGAGCAGAACGCCGCGATTGCGCACAGCTTCAGCCGCTTTTCACCCGACAGGATGCGCGAGCTGGAGCAGCGCACAGCGCACTATCAGCGGGACGTGAACTTCTTCAAGCACCAGTGGTAGCGCTCGCAGCGCTCGCCAGGCGTAGTCTGCAGTGCTGCAGCCGTGTTAGAATTGAGTCGGTGTATCCGTATCTACTTGAAGATATATTCGGACGCGTGTTCTTCCTGCGCAGTTACCTCTGGTTACTGGTCTCGGCTGCGGTCGTGGCGTATCTGATGATCAGTGGCCCGGGGCTGCGGGCATACCGTGCCAAGACTCTTCACCCGGCGCCCACGTTGGACCGGGGCGTGATCAGGGGTGCCGCCCTGGTTGCCGTGCTGGGCCTGCTTCTCGGTGCACGCGTGATGTATGTCGCGCTGTACCGGGAGCAGTTTACCGCCGATCCGGGTCGCGTGCTGCGATTCTGGGAGGGCGGGCTGGTGTTTCATGGCGGCC
>REDW01000034.1 GCA_007693325.1 Spirochaetaceae bacterium | reverse complement strand
CCGTGGGCGGAGGTATCAGCGACTGCCGTTCCGCCGCCGCGGTCCTTGAGGCAGGCGCCGACAGGATATCCACCAGCAGCGCCGCGTTTCGCAATCCTGACGTCATCAAAGAGATGATCGAAGAGTTCGGCGCGGACCGGGTCACCGTAGCGATAGACGCAGCAGTTAATCCGGCCTTGCCTTCCGGCTACGAAGTCTTCATCGACGGCGGCCGCACCGCCACCGGTGTAGATGCCGTTGAATGGGCAAAGCGGATCGACGGTTACGGAGCGGCAACCATCCTGCCCACCAGCAAGAGCAGCGACGGGGTACGCACGGGCTACGATCTGCCGCTTATCCGCAGCATCAAGGCGGTCACCTCCGCCGATATTGTGGCATCCGGCGGCGCCGGCACAATGGAGCACTTCTACCAGGCCGCGGCAGCCGGAGCCACAATCCTTCTGGCAGCCTCGGTGTTTCATTTCAACATCATCTCTATCGCGGAGCTCAAGACCTACCTGAGAGATCGCGGGGTTGAGGTGCTCGATTAGGCCTGCCCAACCCGGTTGCTGCGCCGCTGCAGCCGCCGGCCTGCAGGAGTCCCGGCGATTTGGTAGACCCAGCGGCATAATGGTGACTGCGCCACAGTTCTTGAACTGGCCGAGGCGGTAAGATGGCACGCGACGAACGTCCGCTACGGCGGGTCAACCGCACACACGAGCAGGCGCGGATCAACTACGATGGCCTGAGCCGCTGCTATGACGTGCTGGCGGGCAGCGTTGAACGGCGCTACCGCAACGCCGGCCTGCACATGCTGGCGGCTGAAGCGGGAGAACGCGTTCTGGAGGTTGGCTTTGGCACCGGCGAGGCGCTGCAAACGCTGGCGGCAGCGGTTGGCCCTGCGGGCACGCTACACGGGATCGACATTTCGCAGGGAATGCTCGAAGTCTCGCGCGCAAAGTTGCAGCACGCCTGCCTGGCCGACCGGGTAGTTCTGCAGCAAGGCGATGCGGTGCAGCTGCCCTATGCCAATTGCTGTTTTGACGCGCTGTTCATGAGCTTTACCCTGGAGCTGTTTGACACCCCTGAGATCCCGACAGTCCTGGCTGAATGCCGCCGCGTCCTGCGTCCACAGGGCAGAATGTGCGTTGTAGCGATGTCGCGCAGATCTGCGGATCATCCGATGACCAGGCTATACGAGTGGCTCCACGACCGCTTCCCGCGCCGGCTCGATTGCCGCCCGATACCCGCCCGCCAATGCCTGGAAGAGGCCGGACTACGCACCGTTGAGCTGCGCCGCATGTCGATGTTTGGCCTGGCCGTTGACATACTCTTGTCGCGCCGGCACTGACACTGTCCGGGGACGCCGCGCCTTTCAGCGGCTCACTTCGGGCTCATCACGCTAAGCCACGCCGGCATCGAGCCGGCTTCCCCCGGAGTGAACACGCTCAGCTCCATGTACCGTATCAGAAACAGCTCCTGCATCGCGGCGCGTATCTCTGCCTCGCTCCAGAGGCTGCTGCCCCAGCCGCGGCGGTTGCCCTCGCGCGCGGTGATAAGGCTGTAGAACAGCGCCTGCGGCCGCAACAGTTGCGCAATACGCCGCAGCGCGCGCTGCAGTTGTCTGCCGCGGCCGAAATGCTGCAGGAAGCCACGTTCAACCGCAAGGTCAAAAGCTCCAAGGCGCAGAGCGTTATCGGTCTCGCCGAAAGAACCGGCGGGAAAGTCTGCAGGGAACTCACCACAGCGAAAATCGACCTTCACGCCGCGCCGTTGCGCCAGGGCCTGAGCCTGCCGTACAGCCGTTGGGGCAAAATCGATACCTACCACGTCAAAGCCCCGTTCAGCGAGCCAGACCGCGCTCTTGCCGGTGCCGCATCCGAGGTCGATCACCCTGCCGCAGCGGATCTCAAACCTGTCCAGCAGCCAGGGCAGATGCCCGTCGTACTCGCCGGGATCCCAGTTAACGTGACCACAGCGATACGCGCTCTCCCACCAGGTCATGGATACACAATACACCCTCGCGGGCGGGTTCGTCATATCCCGATTACGCTACGGCGCAGCCGGTCCACCGCCGGCCGACGAAGTGCGCGAGCCGCCGCCGCTCTTTCACTGTGGCGAAATCCGCATTGCTACCGACCAGCTGCGCGACGCGGCCTACGACGACCGGACTCAGCCGTGAAGAGTCTCGATACCAACGTTCTGCTCTGCGCGCTGAATGCAGACTGCGCGGAACACGAGAGCGTTCGCAACCCCATTGATGTGAATTGATCGTTGTGCAATGCGTCTGTGGTGCCGCGACTAGGAGCAGGTCCGAGTGCAGCTCCCGCTTGTCGAGATTAGCTCGACAAGGTTGTCTATCGAACGAACAGCGCGGCACCCAACGAGACCGCATAGGTGTGCAGCCAGTTGACGGTGTAGTCCGACGGGTCGGTGTTGGCGGCGCCGCCGCCGAGGTAGCGCAGGTTGATGAAGGCCTCGAGTGACTCCGTGACACGGTATCCGCCGCGCAGGCTGGCGTCCAGGAGAGCTCCGGTTGTTTCGTTGTCACTGCCGTTCAGGTAGCTGATCGGGGCGTAGATCCCGTCGATCTCGCTCTCCAGATAGAAGTCGCGCGGCAGGCTGTAGCGCGCTTTCAGCTTGAGCAGCGGTACCGGGCCAACGCCCGAGGAGCGATAGTAGCCCGCCGGCTCCTCCGGGACTTGGCCACCGCGCGCTTCGAACTCGATATTGGCATTACGAATCTGCAGCGAGACCCCGGCGTCGAGACGCCAGCGCTCATCGTCAAGGAAACGATACAGATAGCTGATCCGGTAGAAGGGAAAGCTGTAGAGCGAGAGCAGGCTGTCCCCCTCAAACTCTACGCCGTCCACCGTGAAGTCGGGCGGCAGTTCCGCCCGGGTTTCCAGCTCGAGCGGCTGGTAGAGAAAGACCACCGTGTGCCGGTTCTGCAGCGTAAGTTCTGCCGAAAGCCGTGCAAACGGAAACAGCACATCCTGGCCACCGTCTTTGTGGTAGCGAAAGGTGGAATCCTCCTCGGCAAACCGAATGCGATGGTCGATCACCCCCAGAAAGCCCGCCTCAGCAACAAGACGCACCACAGGGCGAGCGGTGTCCGTCTCGGATGCACCGACAGGCGCCGTCGGCAGTGAGAACAGGATCGCAGAGAGAAAGAACGCGACAACTGCTGTTTTCATAGCGTCAATATACACTGCCGCAGCCGGGAATGAAACATCGGCGGCGAGTTGTTTCTGTCGGGATGTGGCATTTTCTTCGGCATCGCGCATGCTACGCCCTGGGCGCTGAATACGTCAATGCGACCTGACGAAATTTTTTCATAACCCGGCGAAATCTCTCTTGTCAGATTCCAGGGCCTGACAGGTAGGTATTAACTGACGCTTGCGATTGAATCCGCATCCAACGTAGGAGTCTATGCTGTTGATGCGGCTTTCGAAGTCATCAACGATGTCGGCAAACGCACGGCTATGGCGGATCTCACCGTTTAGTACACCAGCATTGAACCGAGGCTCGTACTCCGAGCCCGTTCTGTTGAGCAACCTCCACCAGCGAGTAGATCGGCAGGCTGATTCAACTGTCAGCAACGTCTTTATCGAATACGAGCAGTAAAGACCGAATCGGGCTCGTCGGGCGACCGGTGGCCGATTGAGGTGGATCCGCGCAACGAACTGTAACTCTATTCTTGCTATAACTGTTGGCGACCTTCTACTTTGCGCACGATTCTGTCAGCGGCTTCATCTCCATACGTTCGCCTCAAAAAGCCCCTGAGTTCCTCGCTGGTCACCAGTGCCGTACGACGCAGAAACCGAAATCCATTCAGGACCGCCTTGCGCCGGATCCCACGGAAGATTAGCTGGCGCCACTTGAGTGCGGCAAAGACGCCCGTGAACATTCCAATCAGCGGGATGGCGGCAATCCACAGCTCCTCAGCCGCCACCGGAACTATGGCGGCAAGATAGCGGATAATTTCGGTTCGAGGCACCAAAGCCGCTGCGGTAATCGTGAAGCCGGCGATTATCGCGATGGCGCCGGTTATCCGCTGACGCGTCAACCTTTCCATCCGGCGTCTGTCAGGAACCTTCTGAAGCTCTACCATCGACTGCAGCAGATAGCCAGGCGAGTACCGCAGTGGAAGATCCGTATTGCCTGCTGCCTCTTCCACCGGGGGAACCTGTGTCAGGTTCAGAGCGACCCGGCCCGCAACCGCTGCCGCGTCCGTGAACAAGCGCTCCAGCTCGCTGACGCCTGTGGGCGATTCAGTTCCACCTATTGCCTCCGGTGGTGTCGATTTAATGTAACCAAACCACCTTCGCACAAAGTCCTTCAGTTCTGCGCGCACTTCGGCCCTACTCCAGAGTCCGGCCAACACCTGACCTGCCAGGTCAATTCGGATAGGCTCGCTGAGTCGGGCTGCCGTCTCATCTCGAGGTAGCAGTATCTGAACAAGAAGGATCCATTGTGTGTCGTA
>REDW01000109.1 GCA_007693325.1 Spirochaetaceae bacterium | reverse complement strand
GCTCCGGCGGGACCCAAGGCGGGACCCAAAAGCACATTTTTGGCACCAGTTAATACTGCTTATCAGTCCCCTCTACCAGCAGTCCCTTGTAGGGCTTATCAACCGGTGTTCCTTCCGGACCTTCCGGCCCCTCGAACTTGCGGTTCCAACCGGTGATAGACACAACCAGCAGCAGTGCCAGCAGCAGGAAGCCAAACCATACATACGGCGTAAGTTGCGTCGGCACCACTTCCTGCACAAAATCGTAGTCTGCGGTCAAGCCGTTAATGGTAGTCACCAGCAGGAGCAGCCCACCGGACCACGGCAGAACGTAGCCCAGCGAAGACGTCGGCCCGTCCAGCAGCAGCGCGCGGCGGTACGGGTGCAGACCGTAGGTCTTGCCGATATCGTTGACAAACGGCGCCGCGGCAACCTCGGCTGCGGTATTGATGGTGATTACCACGTTCAACGCCGAGACCAGGCCCCAGATAGCGACTTCGGCCTTCCAGACGGCGCGCCGAATCTTGCGCTTGGACCACTCTACCGCATCATTCATGGCTCCACTGAGCCTGATCATGTGGCCGAGCGCCACAATTAACAGGATCAGGATGGCGTACTCAACGTAGCCGGCGATACCGTCGACCAGCGCACCTGAAACCGTTCCTTCTGCAAAATCCAGGTGCAGCATTGAGCTCATCGGCGCCAGTCCAAAGAGCAGATTAATCAGAATCCCGACAACTATGCCCCACGTGAGTGAGACAAGCAGGTGATAGCCCTTGAACGCCACCACCAGTACTACCGCAAAGGGAATCAGAAGGACGAGTCCCGACGGATCCGAATGCTCGGCGATCACTGCTGCCGGGTCGAATCCGGTAGCGCCTGCAGCTTCCACCGCTCCGCCAAACAGGAAGTACAGCACGAGCGCCACCAATCCTGCACCGATCACGTACTTGAAGCGAAACTTCACCACGCCTGGTACGTCGGTGTCTTGAGTAGCCGCCGAGACAATGGTGGTATCGGAGATAGGCGCCAGCTTGTCCCCGAACGCCGCGCCGCTCAGTATGGAGCCCGCCAATATCAGCGGATGCGCGCCGACGGCGATGCCGGCCGGATACATCAGGGTTCCAAAGGCCACCGCGGTGCCGTAACCGGTCCCGACTGCAGAGGCAAAAGCAGCCGCCAGTATAAAGGTCAGGCCGGTGAATATCGCTCCCTGGGCCCCCACAGTGGACGCAATCCAGATCAAGCCCTCTACCAGGCCGCCTTCCTGCAACACGTTGGAAAACATACCGGCAAAAAACCAGGCAACGATTGCTACCGCGCCGATGGTGCGCGTAAAACCTTCGAAAACCGCCTTTGCGTAGGTGTGGCCGTCCTGCTTGCACAGAACCATCCCCACCACCAGCCCGATAACCGCACCGGTGGACAAGCCGTTGGTGGTGACAACCTCGGTTAGACTGGTTACAATCGCCCAGAAAATGAAGACCAGGATCGGGATTACCGACCCGACGCCTCCCAGGTGAAAATCAAGCCGTGTGATCTCGTCCACCTGTGGCTCTGCCTGGAAATCTTTCCTTTCATCTGACATAGCTGACCTCCTCCCGTATGCAAAACCGCTACAACCCAATTGGGTTAATCCTAACTGCGCGATAATCAGGGCGCAAGAATTCCCAAGGCTTGCAACCGCAAACTCTGGTCTGAGGTCAATGGATTGTGGAGTGAAGTCAATACCACTGGAGAATATCGTGAACCCGGGCATTCAGACGGAAACGGCAAATGGTCTACAAGAAGTCACCGCCCTCATGACCCAACGGGGTGTCTCCCTCAGGTTTTTTCGATTTTGAGAAGGAGCGGAATCTGTCAGGATAGCACCGAAAACGGCACTTGTGACAAATAGCAGACTGCAGAATCCAGGCGGTTTCCTGACCTGATCCCATGGTACTACAGCCCATTAATCTTGACCTAAACTTGACATATCGCAGATATGCCGCAGATATGCCGGTGGTAGTATGTTAGTACACCAAACAAGAGGAGGGTGTGAGATGAAAAAGCTGATTGTATTTACGGTTATTGCTTCTGCGTTGATGCTGGTGTTCGCCGCGTGTGAACCAATTGAAAACGGCGAACTGGAACCAATGGATCAGCCAATGGAAGAACCAATGAACGGTGACTTCTAACCATCCAACGCTTCCATTGAAGCTGTATCGGGGCGGCCTGCGGGCCGCCTTTCTTTTGGTGCGCCCGGCAGGGGGAATTATAGTGAGTCCGGAACGCGCTCCGCCAGCTTCCTGCGATACTGAGAAGGAGTGAGTCGTGTTTTCCTCTTGAAGACGCGTACGAAAGACTCCGGATTCTCGTACGCCAGATCATAGGAGATCTGCTTGACCGGGTAGTCGCTATCTGCCAGAAGCGCCTTTGCTTTCTCAACTCTCTGATCCACACAGAATTCCGTAAATGTTTTTCCTGTCTCCCGCTTGAAAAACGCGCTCATGTATTTGGGGGTGTAGCCCATCAGTTGTGCGATGTCCTCGATGGCTACTCTTTTGTCGATATTGCGGCGCAAATAGTAGCGAACGTAGTCCATATCGCTTGAGGAGTCTCCGATTACATTTTTGGACTGGAGCAGCCGACCGATGCACTCGTTGAGCTGTTCCACGTTAAAAGGCTTTTCGAAAAGATCATCAGCGCCGCAGCGTAGTGCGCGTATGGCCATCTCCTTGGAGGCAAAGGTGGTCATGATAATCAGCGGCACGTCGGGGTGACGCTCCTTCAAAGTCTTGAGCAGGTTCGTTGCATTCATGTCAGATGCACGGATTTCGAGCAGCACCAGATCAACGCAGTCAGAATTCCACAACATATTCACAGCCTGCTGCTGCGCCGGTATCAACCGCCAGTCTGCCGGCTTTCGCGGTAAGCCCAAAGCCACTATACTTGATGACATAATCGCGAGTGTGCTCGGACTGGTTGGGGTAGAAGAGAATCTGCCGGGCTATCCCGGCACCAGGTGAAGCATCGCGCAGCGACTGTCGTCCGTCACGGGAGCAGGAATCCCGAAAGGAGTCACCATAGTGAGAAAATTGAAGGTAGAAGACGCACGACTCGCGGTGGATTCCGCATCGATTGCAAGCCAGGGCAAGCAGGAGACGGCTGCATTTCGAGAAATCATAGGGCAGGATCGCGCGCTGCATGCGCTTGAGGTAGGTCTGCAGGTGCCGGGGCGTGGTTTCAACATCTACGTGGCAGGCCCGCCCGGTATCGGCAAGATGACTTCTGTCCGTTCTTATCTAGAGCGCCTGGCGCGGGAGCGCCCCACCCCCAACGACCTTTGCTTTGTGCACAATCACAAAGAGCCGTACGAACCAAGAGCCATTCTGCTCCCGGCAGGCAAAGGGCAGGAGTTCAGGAAGGACATTCAGAACCTCAAGAGCTTCATCCAAAGCGATATTTCGGGCGCTTTTGAGAGCGATGAGTACCAGGAACAGCAGTCGGAAGCGCTGCAGGAGATTCAACAGCAGGGAGAGGGTGTCCAGCAGGAGGTAAAACGCGCAGCCGAAGCTAAAGGGTTTATGCTGCAGCAGACGCTGATGGGAATGGCTCTGGTACCGGTGAAGGACGGTCAGCCGTTGCAAGACAAGGATCTTCAGCAGCTTGCCGAGGAAGATCGCAAAGAGATCAACCGCAAGCGCCAGGAACTGCAGCAGGAAATTCAGGAGATTCAGCGCAAGTACCGTCGTCTCAACCGTGTAGCCGGCGAGAAGATTGAAGAGCTTGACCGGCAGATTGTCAGAAACCGGCTTGAAGGACCAATCGACGACGTCAAAGAGAAGTACAAAGACAATGCCAAGGTTGGAGAATATCTCGACTCGGTGATGGAGGACGTGCTGGAAAATATCGATACCCTGAAGCAGTCGGGTTCTCAGAACGAGCAGAACGTTCCGCCGCAATTGCAGCAGCAGATGGAGATGGTGAAACAACAGTTTTTCAGCAGATTCAACGTCAACGTGACAGTCGACAACAGCGGCCTCGAGGGAGCTCCGGTGGTTCAGGAGATCAACCCCAACTACAACAACCTCATCGGGCACATAGAGAAAGAGATGAAGATGGGTGCGGTCAGCACCGACTACTCACTGATCAAAGCGGGGGCGCTACTGCGCGCCAATGGCGGTTTTCTTGTGCTTTCGATCGAAGACGTACTACGCAGCCTCTACAGTTGGGACGGGCTCAAGCGCGCGCTGCGCATTCAGGAAGTGCGGATCGAAGAAGTGCAGCAGCAGCTGGGCCTGATGTCGATCAAGACGCTGCGGCCCGAAGCCGTTCCGCTGGACGTCAAGGTAATCCTGGTCGGCCGGCCGGTTTTCTACCAGCTGCTTCACACGTACGACGAGGATTTCCAGGAGCTCTTCCGCATCAAGGCCGACTTTGATATCGAGATGGATGCAAACGAGACCAATATCAGAAGTTTCGTCGGCTTTCTGGGAACGTTTGCAGAGCAACAGGAACTTATGCCGCTCGACAAAACCGGTCTGGCAAAAGTTGTTGAACAGGCCGCACGGATGGCCGGTCACAAGCAGAAGCTCTCGACCGAGTTCGGCAGTATTTCCGACCTTCTGCGCGAGGCCAACTTCTGGGCTGCGCGTAACAAGGCATCCGAGATCACCGCCGCACACGTCAAACAGGCCCTCGACGAAAAGGTCTACCGCTCGAGCTTGATCAAAGAGAAGCTCAACGAGTACATCAAAAACGGCTCGATTCTGATCGACACCTCCGATGCCGAGGTGGCGCAGGTCAACGGCCTGTCGATCGTTCAGCTCGGTGACTTCAGCTTTGGGCGGCCAAATCGTATCACGGCAACGGTTACTCCAGGACGAGAGGGCGTTACGGATATTGAGCGAGAGGCCAGACTCGGCGGTCCGATTCACAACAAGGGCGTCATGATTCTCAGCGGTTTTCTCTCTCGTACCTTTGGCCGCAACCAACTGTTGACAATCTCAGCCCGACTGGTGTTTGAGCAAAGCTACCAGGGGGTAGAAGGCGACAGCGCCTCCTCGGCTGAGCTGTACGCGCTGCTGTCAGCGCTGGCAGATGTCCCGTTGGCACAGGGGATTGCAGTCACAGGATCGGTCAACCAACACGGCCAGGTGCAGGCGGTCGGCGGAATCAACCAGAAGATCGAGGGCTTCTACGATGTCTGCAACATCAAGGGCGCCGGCGCAGGGCAGGGAGTTATCATACCCGAAGCCAACGTACAGAACCTGATGCTGCGAGAAGACGTAGTTGAAGCGATCCAAAAGGGGACATTCGCCATCTGGAGTGTTGCCGCTGTTGCCGAAGCAATCGAAATCCTCACCGGCGAGAAGGCCGGAGAAATGCAACCCGACGGTACGTTCCCGGACGGAACGCTCTTTCGCAAAGTTGCGGACCGGCTCGATAACTACCGTAGCGGGCTCAAGCAGTGGCACAGCGATATCACAGACGTTGACTGATGAGTAGTACTCAGTTCTTTGCGGCTCCCGCGCTACTGTTGTAGCCAGCACTCGCGCACCTGTTCGATGCGCCTGATGCCGGATGCAGCGCAGTTATCCAGAAAGGCGGCGATCTCGCGCGCCCGAGGCGAGAGCTCAGGCTGGCGGTCTATGTGGCTCCAGCCCTCAGCGCCACGCAGCGCAATCTGTTTGACTACGCGGGAGTAACCGTTTGCAGCGGTGCCAACGGTTATCGGTATGAAGAGCTCAAAGCTGTCAAAGGCGGCAGGCGGAACGGCATTATCGTCCACCAGCTGCCTGCGTGCCTCCGCCGGATCATCCGCGTGCAGATTTGCAACCAGGCGCGCACCCTCGAGCCCGCGCTGCATGAAGCTCCGCAGGTCCTCTCCCCAGATGTAGCCTTCGTAGGAAGCCGGGCTTATCTCGTAGGCTACCAGGCACGCCCCCGATCCGGCCTGCCGCCAGGCAGAGCTGCCACTGAAGGTAACGTGGACTGTTTCATCGGCGGGCAGCATGCTGAGTAACGCGCCCATGACCGCGGTCTTTCCGGCGCCGCCCGGCACTGCCCCTACCAGAAATGACGCTCCGTTCTCCAGCTGTTCTGTCAGCCAGGCCGCCTGGGCAGAGGACAGCGTATCGGCTTCAATCAGATCAACCAGGCTGAGCATCCGCCCGCCGCGCTGGTTGCTGCGCTTTACGACCTCGATCACTCTGTCAGACATGCTACCCCCAGCCCGCGTGAGACTGGATCAGTGTAGCTGTCTCTGCCCACCTGGGCAATCATGTGCTAAGATGGCATGTATGATTGAAGTCAGTAAGCAGGATGAGGGGACCTACACCGTCACGGTTTCCGCTACCGGTACAACCCGCCACCGCGTGACGCTGTCGCCGGATTATCACAACAAACTGACCGGCGGTACAGTGGCGCCCGAGACGCTGATCGAGCGTTCCTTTGAGTTTCTGCTGGAGCGAGAATCCAACAGCGCTATCCTGGCCGAGTTTGACCTGCCGTTGATCGGCAGCTACTTTCCGGAATACGAAGCAGAAATCCGCAAACGGCTCCAGACAGACTGACCTAGAAACGGGACGCCACCGCGGCGCCGGGCTGGCATTATCTGCCAACTGCAGACAGCTCCGCGCGGGACGGCAACGGAGGCTATATGTCCAGCCAGGGTGAACTCCTGGGCAACGTTCTCAGTAATCAGCGCCATACCGCCGAAATCCTGCAGGTGCTTTTCGATACCCTCGACCGCGTAATCCTGGTCATCGACCCCAAGACCCGCACAATCAGGCACGCTAATCAAGCTATAGAGGCTGTCTTTGGCTACACGCCGGATCAGGCGGTTGGCAGTTCCACCCGCTTTCTGCACCTGGACGAGCAGCACTACGCCGAGTTTGGCCACCTGAGCGAGGCGGTGCTTGACCGCGGCAAAACCTTCAAGACCCACTACCAGATGCGCCGCAGCAGCGGCGAGTCGTTTCCGGCAGAGATTACCGTAAGCGCAATAAGCCGTTCCGGCACCTGGCTGGACGGTGTGGTCTCGGTTGTTCGCGATCTCTCGCACCAGAGAAGGGAAGAAGAGCTGCACAGACGCAACCAGGAACGGCTGCGAGCCGAGAATCTCGAGCGGGAGAAGGAGCTGCGCTGTCTGGATGACCTCTCCACAGCCATCAGCACCTTCCGTAACGACGCCGCCGGACTGCTGCAACAGGTCGTCAGGCGCATTCCGGTTGCGTTTCAGCGTCCAAAATCAACCTTCTGCCGGTTCCGCGGCCCTTCCGCCGAGTACCGTAGTGAACCGTTCCGCCGGGCCGGCTCTGTGCTGGCGCGGTCGCTGCGCGTTGGTGACCGTGAGTACGGTACCCTCGAGGTCTATCTGGACGGTGCAGGGCTTCCCGACCACGACGCTCCATTCCTGCCGCAGGAGCAGAAGCTGCTCGAAGTAGTTGGGGAGCGTCTGGAGCGTGCCATCGAGCAGCAGCTGGATAAGCAGGCGCTTCTGGAAGCTTCACGCAAGTTTTCGGCGGTCTACGAGTCTGCGCTTGATCCAATCGTGATTCTCGATGACCAGGCGCGCTATGTCGAAGTCAACCAGGCTACCGTCAACCTCAGCGGCTACTCGCGTGAAGAGCTACTGGCCATGGGTCCGCTGGACATCATGGTAGCCGACCAGGCAAAGCACTTTCAGAAGCGGTGGCGGGAGTTCCGCCGGCGCGGCTGGAGCACCGGGGAGATGGGCGTCTGCTGCAGGGACGGCAGGATCTTCACGCTGGAGTTCCACGCGGTCGCAGATGTGCTTCCGGGGGTGCACATATCAATCAACCGCAACATCACTGAACGGAAACAGCGCCAGGCGCAACTTGAGACAGCCCTGCACGAGCGCGAGATCTTCCTGAAAGAGATCCACCACCGCGTCAAGAACAACCTGCAGCTGGTAAGCAGCATGCTCCATCTTCAGGCAGGTGCCGTGGAGAATGAGGAAATCAGAAAGGCATTTCTTCCCGCTCAGAACCGCGTTCGCGCAATTGCACTTCTGTACGGCCAGTTGTTGCAGAGCGGGCAGATGGCCGACGTGCAGCTTGACAGTTATCTGCGGGCGGTGACCGATACGCTTGCTACGCTGAATCTTCAGGTGGATGTGAGGCTCCAGGCCGAGCCGGTCAAACTCCACATCGACCGGGCCATTCCGTGCGGCCTGATTGTGAACGAGCTGGTGACAAACAGCCTCGAACACGCCTTCCCCGGCGGGCGCGGCGGCACGGTCACCGTCAGGCTGCGCCGCAGCTCCGCGGCGCAGCTGATCCTCTCGGTCCAGGACAACGGAGTCGGCTTGTCGCAGCCGCGGCCCGGCGGCGAAAAACTCTCGCTCGGGATGGAGTTGGTCAACGCCCTGGCGGCGCAGCTTGACGGCAGCGTCGCTTTTGCCGGCGGCGAGGGCACACACGTGGAGGTCCGCTTCCCGCCTTGAGCGCCGGCGTTCCACCCCACCCACATACCAGCCGCGCGTGTGCACTTCAGATTGGACGGTCAGGCCCTTCTTTTGCTATTTTTTTCTATTATGAGCAAAGAAGCAGAATCTGAGTCCGGCAACGCACGCCTGTGGCACACGATGGAAGTCGACACCGTTCTTGACGAGTTGGACTCCAACCGTGAGACCGGTCTAAGCCATGAGCAGGCTCGCGCTCGACTCGAAGAACACGGACCCAACAAGCTTCCCGAGCCGGAGAAACGCGGCTGGCTGGCGCGGCTCGTCGCGCAGTTCAAAAACGTGTTGATCTACCTGTTGCTTGTGGCGGCTGTGGTGGCTGCGCTGCTCAATGAATGGGCCGAAGCAGCCGTGATTCTGGCGGTAGTGCTGATCAACGTTATTGTCAGCTTTATCCAGGAAGGCAAGGCGGAGAAGGCGTTGGAGGGTATCAAGAAGATGCTCTCCCTGGAGGCCGGCGTAGTGCGAGACTCAGAGAGCGCTACAATAGAAGCTGAACAGCTGGTGCCCGGTGATATCGTTCTTCTCAAGGCCGGTGACAAGGTGGCCGCGGATCTACGGCTGATATCGGCCAAGGATCTTCGGGCCGAGGAGTCTCCGCTGACCGGAGAATCGGAGGCGGTAGAGAAGCAGATCAAACCGGTTGATGAAGATGCAGTGCTTGGGGACCGCACCAACATGGCGTTCTCGGGGACAACGATCACCTACGGTGAAGGCACCGGGGTGGTGGTCGGTACAGGTGTAGACACCGAAATCGGCTCTATCAACCAAATGATCTCCGAGGTGGGCGAGAAGACCACGCCTCTGCTTCTGAAGATCGATCGATTTGGCAAGCTGCTGTCGGTGGTGATCGTTGTGGTGGCGGCAGCGTTCTTTGCCTTCGGGCTGCTGGTACGTGGATTCGGCCTGCGCGAGATGTTCATGGCCGCCATCAGCATCGTGGTTGCTTCCATTCCGGAGGGGCTACCCGCGGTGTTGACAATCACCCTGGCCTTAGGGGTGCAGCGCATGGCGCGACGCCACGCCATTATCCGACGTTTGCCGTCGGTGGAAACGCTCGGATCGGTCAGCGTCATCTGCTCGGACAAGACCGGAACGCTGACCCGCAACGAGATGACGGTGCAGACAGTGGTTACCGCCGATGGCGAGTTCAAAGTCACCGGCTCAGGCTATAGTCCGGATGGGCAGATTACGCGTGACGAAAACGAAGTTGCGGTCGACGACCTTCCGGTCCTGCGTCAGCTGGTGGAGTGCGCCAAAGCGTGCAATGACTCGAGTATCGTGGAGAATGACTCCGGCCAGTGGGAACTGCAGGGAACCGCAACCGAAGGCGCGCTTCTGACGTTGGCCTACAAGGCCGGCAGACAGGATTTTGAACCCAAACGCATCGACGGCGTCCCGTTCCAATCCGAGCACAAGTATATGGCAACTCTCAATGAGGTTGACGGAGATCGGATTGTGTTCCTGAAGGGAGCCCCGGAGCGGATACTCGACATGTGCGACAAGCAGCTTTCCGAGCAGGGAGAGGGCGAGCTGGACCGGGACTTCTGGAAGCAGGAGATGGAGAGAATTGCTTCCGGCGGAGAGCGCGTGCTGGCCTGTGCTCTGCGCCATGAGTCACAATCAACATCGTCCATTGACCATGAGGACCTCTCCAACTCGTTTATCATGCTCGGGCTAACCGGGATTATTGACCCGCCGCGGCAGGAGGTGTTGGAAGCAATCGAAGAGTGCAAGCGGGCCGGCATCAGAACAATCATGATTACCGGCGATCACGCCATCACCGCGGAGGGTATCGCCCGCCAGCTAGGCATAGAGTCCGATGGTGAAGCCATCACCGGGGCCGATCTCGCCGACATGGATGATGACCAGCTGCTCCAGGCAGCCATGAATCACAACGTCTTTGCGCGCACCGACCCGGAGCACAAGCTGCGGCTGGTAGAGGCTCTGCAACGCAATAATCTGCTGTGCGGCATGACCGGCGACGGCGTCAATGACGCTCCTGCGCTCAAGCGCGCCGATATCGGCATCGCCATGGGCATCAAGGGCACGGAGGTCAGCAAGGAAGCCTCGGAGATGGTGTTGACAGACGACAACTTTGCCTCAATTGTGCACGCCGTTGAGGAAGGCAGGACAATCTATGACAACATCAAGAAGACAATTCTCTTTTTGCTGCCAGCTAACGGCGCCGAAGCGTCGGTCATTGTTGTTGCAATACTGCTGGGGCTGACGCTGCCGATCAGTCCGCTGCAGATCCTGTGGGTTAACATGGTCTCCGCGGTAACGCTGGCCCTCTCGCTGACGGTTGAACCGATGGAACGCAAGGTAATGGAGAGGCCGCCACGCAAACCTGATGATCCGATTCTCGGCCGCGGTTTCTTCCTGCGGATCCTGTTTGTATCCATTCTGGGCGGCGGACTAACCTTCGCAGCCTTCTTTCTGAGCTACTCCGGCAATGCAGACGCGTCCAACGCCGAGCTGGCACAGGCGCGCACCATCGCCGTCAACATGCTGGTGGTTGCACACACGTTCTATCTGTTTACCTGTCGCAAGCTCTATGAATCGAGCATCAGCAAGGAGATCTTCAAGCACAAGGTGCCGTTCATGTCGGTCGGGCTGCTGATTATGTTACAGCTGTTGTTTACCTACACGCCGTTTATGAATACCGTCTTCGGCACTGCGCCCATCCCGGCACGCGTATGGCTCTATCTGGTTGGCGGCGGGATCTTTGCCTTTCTGGCCGTTGAGCTGCAGAAGAAACTCTCGCGCCGGTTCCTGTCCAGGTAGCGCATCAGCGGGCGGCCACCTCGCGCTGCGACGGGTGGATAGCAAAGTTGTAGCGTGCACCGATGAAGAACTCAAACAGCAGGCGGTTATGATCGCTCGGTTTGTAGAGTCCGGGCTGGTCGTCCTGGTGTTCAGCGTCATCCTCGGGCTGCTCAACGGGAACCACCTCCAGTTCATTGAACACCGCGCCTATCATGGCGCTGGCCTTCAGATCCCACCGCCCGAAACTGCGGCCAATGGAACTACTGACACGGACGGTCTTCTCCAGCGGACTCTCGTCCAGCAGATGAACTACCCGGTCGCTGCCGTAGCGACCCGGGTGGCCACGGTACTCATGCCACGGGTTGGCCGGCGACTTTGAGCCGGACACCACAAACTCGGCCGATCCGTGGATTTCGAAGTCGTTGACCATCCCGTCATAGGTGGCCATAAAGGCCAGGTTGTTCTCGCCGTAGAGGTAGCCGATGTAGTTGTCGCGATAGTCGAGCGCCCGCGGCTCCCCTTCAAAGAGGTACTCCACCGCCGGATAATAGGTGTACTCGTAGCGCTTCATGCTGTAGTTCTCGCTATTGGCGCTGGTAGCGGCAAAGGTGTACTTGAGCGCACCGGCGTGGTAGAGGCCCAGGCGGCCGAAGGAGAAATCGCGTGCCCCGCCGAGTGACCAGCCGAGTTTGTGCGGATGGCGGTAATCGCTGCCGGGCACAAAGGCGCCCAGGTTGAAGTCGCCCATGAGGAACTGCAGGTAGGCGTAGTAGTGCGGGCGCGTAACGTCCACGAAGAAGCCCACGTGGCTGTTCTCATCGTCTATCTGGGTCCACGGCTTGCCGGCGCTGGAGTTCACCAGCTGGGTGAAGAACATCGGCAGCGGGCTGAAGAAGTATTCCGGATAGAAAGTCTGGTTGATATAGACTACAGACTCCTGCATTCCCAGCCGCCAGTCTCCCAGCCTGATGCCGTAAACCTTGTAGTTGGCACCGCGCTCAAGCGGGCGATAATAGACGTCGTGCGGGTCGTCCGGATCCTCATCGAAGATCGGCGGGCTGGAGGGGTAGTCATCGCCCGGGTAGATAGGCTCCGGGGTGCGGTACCACTTGGGGTTCTGGTTGAGGCTGATCCAGCGGGTCTCGTAGAAGAAGAAGCTGTCATCGTAATTGAAGCTGACGATCATGGCAGGAATCTCCCACGAGGAGATGAACATCGAGTAGGGGCTATCGATCTCATCACTATGCGGCGTACGGCCGGCCAGCAGCGAGAGTGGGCGATAGTTGAGCTCCACGGTGCCCTGCCGTAGGTTGAAGTCGTACCCCCGCGGCAGCGGTTCTTCGGGTTCGTACTTGTCGTCGTTGATCAGCGACAGGTCCATATAGAAGCGAAACAGGCTGGTGTCATACTCCGCGATCATTCCGAGTTCATCGTAGAGCTTGTCCTGGGTGGCAAACAGCCCCAGATAGGGGCTGAGCTGTACCGGCGCCGGCTGCTGGGCCGCAAGCGGCCCGGCCGGTGACACAAAGAGAACAACCGACGCAACAAGCGCCGCCCATAGCCGTGTGCTCATCATTTACCTTCTCCTTTTCGCTTCCTCGTAGAGGGCGTTCATGGTGTTCTGCATATCGCGCGCGCCCTGGTTGCGCAGAGCGAGACGCAGGCCGAATTGGTCTCGGGCAAAGTGGATACTGTTGAAGTAGCGCAGGTAGGTGTGCGGTTGGCCGTTGACCTCGACCTCGCGCATGTACCAGGATCCAATCACGTTGTGCAGGCGGTTGTCGAGCGACTCGTCCATCTGGTAGTACAGGCCAAACTGCCCCCGCTGGGCCAGCTGTGCGTCAGAGACGGTCATGGTGAAGTCATACTCTGAGCTGAAGATCAACACCCTGAAGACGAGCCGCACGCGCTGCTCCCAGACGGCGGGATCCTCACTGAGCTGCACTGCCCGGCTCTCGGCTACACGCGGCATGAAGTCAGGGTGAGCGGCAAAGTCGATCAGCGTGTCACGCAACACGGCAAGCGCTACCGGATAGACCGCGTGCACATCGCCGATGCTGGCGGTGGTGGCAGGCTCCGGTGGCGAGGTGTCAACTTCAAAATCGATCACCTGCGCGTCCTCAACCAGCGTTACAAGGTCGGTTCCCTCGGGAACCGAGAAGCGACGCTGCTCTGCCGAGGCCGGCGCCGCCCAGATCAGGGCCAACGCCACAACAAACATTACCTGGACGAGGAACCGGTTCAGAGATTTCATGGGCACTTTCAGAATAGCACCCAAACCGGCACTCCATCAACGGCGCACAGCGCCGCGTGCTCTGGGCTTGCAGCCGAGCTTGTCAAGAATTGATGACTGAAACGCTTGCAAAATGTTACACTCCGTACTACTATGATATCTACGATAAATTCAGTCGAGAAATATCTCACAGGGGAACGGTCATTATGAGCAAATTGATGGGGATAGTTGTGTCTGCAGTCGCAGTTGTGTTGTTGCTGGCTGCGTGTGGCCAGGAAAGCACGGCCGACAGTGAGGCTGCAAGTGGGGACACGGGCGGCGGCAGCCAAACGGCGTCGTTTCAAGACGGGATCTACATGGCCGGAGAAGCCTTTGATCCACAATCAGATTGGCGCAATATCGTGATTCTCGAGGTGAGCGACGGTCGTATCGTTTCGGCCGAGTGGACCGCTGCACCGCGAACCGGCGGCCCGGACAAGCTTACACATTCGAGCAGCGGCGATTACGGCATGGAACGCGTTGCAGAGTGGCCGTGGCACGAACAGGCCCAAGCGGTTGCCGAACACCTGCTGCAGACCCAGGACCCGACTGACATTGAGCTGAAGGACGACGGCAGGACCGACGCCATTAGTGGTGCAACCATGACCGTCAGCTATTTCTTTGAGCTCGCGCAGCAGGCGCTGGCAGATGGACCGGTCGGTGGTGGTCCCTACGTGGACGGCGCGTATTACGCTGAGGCCGATGAACCCGGCCAGGACTGGCACGACGCGGTGCACATCACCGTGATCAACGGCTACATCGCCTCGGTGCACTGGGCGCCACTGCCGGTAGACGGGGAACGCAACAAGTACCGATACTCCGCCGACGGCGACTACGGCATGGAGCGCGTCGCGCAGTGGCCGTGGCACGAACAGGCCGACGCTCTCACGCGCCACATCCTCGAGACCCAGCAGATCCGCGATATTCCGCTGGGCGACGACGGTAAGACCGATGCAATCAGCGGCGCGACGATCAGCATCCGTAGTTTTGTGGATGTAGCGAGCAAGGCGATAGCAGAAGCGGAAGCCTGAGCATTAACCACCGCAGGCGGAGATGATGAGGTGATCAGCCGTCGAGTCTGCCGTCGATGATATGCATGTATCCGTAGGCGAGCCGGATCGACTCTACCACGGTGACCTCGCCGTTCAATAACGGACGTCCGCGATCGTCAATCGCAACGCTGATGGTCTCGCCGTCCAGCGTAGTGAACGACTCGACGTATTCCAGTGGTTGTTCTGCGACGGGTCCCGTGGCAATATGCCGCTCAGCGAGGGCCCCAAGCTCTTCGTTTGCCAGACCCTCATCGTCCCAGTCGGCAAGGGCCTCATCGGCCGGTACGAAGTAGGCCTGGTGGCGAGAAACTCTTTCGGTAATTTCCCCGAACTCGTCACCGAAGACGGCGTAGGCAATAGTGGTCTGATCGTGCTTGGAAACGGCCTCCACCGCAGAGTCTCGATAGAGTAACTCCGGATAATCCGCTTCCGGTGGCGCACCGTGCGCGGCAAGAGGAGCAGCAGCAATGACACACAGAAGAGCCGTAATAATCATGTCCCTTATTCTCATAACGATTTCCTCCTATAGATGAGTGCAGCGGTCAGCAATCTCGCAGTCAAGTCAGAACGCGCAAGCATGCGAACCAGCTACGACTCCGAGTCCATTTGTGTCTGTTGCGCGATCACTGCGTTGATCATCTGCGCCATCTGGTCGCCAACCTCTTCCAGGGGCGCCGACCGACGGTAGTTTACCGGTGACGGCAGCGCAGTGCGTTTGAGACACGCTTGACATGTGCGCCACAGCCGGTGTATTAGTAATCAAGATTAACCGCAAGGAGGGCCGTGCAGATGATGATTAGCGCAAGTCTCAACCGCCACTGCGCGCTGGTCCTTTCGGGAGCCGGCCGCCCAGCGCCACGCTGAGGCGTCCTCGCTGCGGCATCTGTCGCACCTATCCTGTAGACTACGGACCAGCCTGTAACGGCTGGTTTTTTTGTGTCCCGGGCATACGGCCGGTCCGGCCTGTGTGTGTGTTTCGCCCGCAGATGGCCCGCCGGCCGTCGGCGCAACCTGAGGGTACCGCTATGGCGCTAAGCGATCGGACCACCGATAACCGCCTCCTCTACGGCATGCTCGCTCCGCAGCTTCCGCGGCTCATCGGTGCCATCGCTGCAACGGCACTCGCAACGCTCTGCGCGTTTGCCGTGCCGCTTATGGTACAGACAATGATCGACTCGGTATTTGGCAGTGCACCGTTGCCCCCGTTTCGCTCGATACGCCTGCTGGTTGCCGCTGTCGGGGGCGTTGACAGCCTGCGCGCTCACCTGTGGCTGGGCGGGCTGCTTATCATCGGGTTCACGCTTGTCGATAGTGCGGGCGTCTTCACCGCCGGACGCCTGAGCGCCGTCGCGGCCGAGCGCGGCGCGCGGGTACTGCGTGATCGGCTCTACGGTCACCTCCAGTCGGTCAGCGTAGCCTACCACGCACAGGCATCCTCGGGAGACCTGCTGCAGCGCTGTACCTCCGATCTCGACACAATCCGGCGTTTTTTCGCTATTCAGCTCAGTGAAGTGGGACGTGCGCTGGCTATGGTGGTGCTCGCCATCCCGGTGATGCTTCGCCTGCACCCCGGCCTGACTATGGTTGCGGTTGCGCTGCTGCCGGTTGCGTTCGGATTTACCTATCGCTTCTTTGCCGACGTCCAGAAAGCCTTTGAGCGCTCGGATGAGGCCGAAGCCGAGCTTTCCGCGCTGCTGCAAGAGCATCTGAGCGGAATCCGCGTGGTTCGCGCCTTTGCGCGCGAGCCGTGGGAGTTTCGCAGATTTGCACGCCGCAACGAGTACCACCGCCGCGTCACAATGAAGCTGCTGATGCTGCTGGCCCGCTACTGGGGTACCTCAACGGTGCTCGTCATCATTCAGCTGGGCGCAGTCCTGGTAGCCGGAACCTTACTGGCCTCGCGCGGCGAGATCACCGTCGGCGCGCTGCTGGTATTTCTGATGCTGGAACAGATGCTGCTGTGGCCCATTCGCCAGATGGGCATGGTCCTGGCAGACCTCGGCAAGGCGCGCGTTGCTGCCGGCCGCATCGCAGAGATCCTGGCGCAACCGTCCGAGGATGCTGACCCGCAGCTCGCCGGACCCGGGACACTGCAGCCGCCTGTTCGGGGAAAAATCGAGTTTCGCAACGTCTCGTTTGCGTACCCCGCCGGGCAACAATCGCCGGTCGAACGCGAGGCTCGCGCTCCCACCATCGCGGAACTGAGCTTCACAATCGAGAGCGGACAAACTATCGGGTTCCTCGGGGCAACCGGTTCGGGCAAGACCACCGTGCTGATGCTACTGGCGCGTCTGTACGATCCGGACTCCGGAGAGATTCTCATCGACGGCGTTGACATCACCCGGATCGAGCGCCGCTGGATGCGACGCCACATCGGCTTCGTCATGCAGGAGCCGTTTCTCTTTGCGCGCACGCTGCGCGAAAATATCTCGCTGGTGCGGCGCTCTGCCCACGAGATGGAGGTCTTTGCAGCAGCGCGCTCGGCGGCAATCCACGAGGTGATCGAGAGTTTTCAGGAGGGCTACGAGACACCGGTGGGAGAAAAGGGTGTCACCCTTTCGGGAGGGCAGAAGCAGCGTGTGGCCATCGCGCGCGCATTGCTCACCGGCAGCCCGATTCTCGTCTTTGACGACAGTCTGAGCGCGGTGGATACCCGCACTGACGCACGCATCCGCGAAGCGCTGTTCGAGCGGCAGGCTACCACTATTCTGGTCTCGCATCGCACAACCACGCTGGTACGCTGTGACAAAGTCTTTGTATTTGATAACGGCCGGCTGGTCGAACAGGACTCGCCACGCTCGCTGCTTTCCACCGGCGGGCACTTCGCACGGACGTGGCAGCAACAGCACGGAGCACAAAATGCCGACTTATAGCGATCAAGTACGTTCTACCGAGTTTGCCCCTCGGCTCTGGCTCGACCTCTTTCGCCGCGCACGCTTTCTGCGCCCGACGATGATCCGTCTCGCGCTGATCATGATCGGCGTAGGAGTGATCGACGCACTGTTCCCGGCGCTCAACGGTTTTGCGGTCGATCGTTTTGTGACGAGGCAATCGGTAGACGGTCTCGGAGCCTTTGCCGGTTTCTACCTGGCGCTGGCAGCGCTGCAGGGGGTGCTGATATGGCTGCTGGTTGCGCTCGCCGGACGCATCGAGGTGGGTGTCATCCACCGTTTCCGCCAGGACGCCTTTATGCACCTCCAGCACCTGTCGATGTCATACTTTGACCGCACCCCGCGAGGATGGATCATGACCCGCCTTACTTCTGATGTACAGCGTCTCGGCGAGATTGTCGCGTGGGGTCTTGTCGATGTGGCGTGGGGACTGGCGGCCATGGCTGCCACCGCCGCAGCGATGCTGTTGCTCGATGTACGCCTCGCGCTGATAGTGCTCACTGTCGTTCCTCCGCTGGCGCTGATCAGCGTGTGGTTTCAGAGGCGCGTTCTGACGGAGCAGCGCCACGTACGCCGTCTCAACAGTGAGATCAGCGCCGCGTTCAACGAGGGTATAGTCGCTACGCCGACCACCAAGACGCTCGTCCGCGAAGCAGCCAATCTGGAAGAGTTTTCGCGGCTTACAGGGCGTATGCGCGGCGCGGCAATCCGGGCGGCCAGCTTCTCGTCGCTCTACCTGCCGCTGGTGATCCTCATCGGCAGCGTCGGGACGGCGCTTGCTATTGTGCACGGTGGTATGCGCGTTCAGCTCGGCACACTCACGCTGGGGACGGTGGTGGCGTTTGTGGGGTACACGGTCATGTTCTTCGAGCCGGTGCGTGAAGTAGCGCGGGTGTTGACGGAGTTTCAGGCGGCGCAGAGCGCCGCCGAGCGGCTCTCGTCGCTTCTGACAACAGCTCCCGAGATTGTCGACAGCCAGGCGGTGGTGGCAAAATTCGGCACCGTGCTCGCACCGCAGCGTGACGCCTGGCCGGCCATGCACGGGCGTGTCACCTTTGAGCGAGTCTCATTCTCTTACTCAGAGGGAGAACCGGTGCTGGAAGACTTCTCGCTCGATGTGGCCGCTGGTCAGTCGGTTGCGCTGATCGGCGAAACCGGAGCCGGCAAGTCAACGATCGTCAATCTCATCTGCCGCTTCTACGAGCCTGCAGCGGGACGCATTCTCATCGATGGCGTAGACATCCGCGAGCGAAGTCTCACCTGGCTGCATGGGCACCTCGGTTATGTGCTGCAGACGCCGCACCTCTTTCGCGGCACCATCCGCGACAATATCCGCTACGGGCGTCTGGATGCAGATGATGAGCAGATCGAGCAGGCCGCCAGACTGGTTGCGGCCGACGAAGTCATTCGCGCGCTGGAGGGCGGATATGCACGCGCCGTTGGCGAAGGCGGCGCAGGACTGTCCACCGGCGAGAAACAGCTGGTCTCGTTTGCGCGCGCCGTTCTGGCCGACCCAAGGCTGTTCATCCTCGACGAGGCCACCAGCAGCATCGACACCGAAACCGAATTGCGCATTCAGCGCGCCACGCGCCATCTACTGCAGGGAAGAACCAGCTTTGTGATTGCCCACCGCCTGTCTACCATCCGCAACGCGGACCGCATCCTGGTTCTGGAACACGGTCGGATTGTCGAGGATGGCAGGCACAGTGAGCTCATGCGCGCTGCCGGCAATTACGCCCGTCTCGTGCAGGAACAAATCGCCGTTGTGTAGGATCTGTGGCCTCCGGCTGCACACCAAAGCCCATCAGGTATTTCACTGCGGCGGTCTCAATTCGCTGAATTGTAGCAACTTCGGGCGTGTCGGCAGGAAGTCTCTATCGCCATTACCGCCGAGACAGGCGCAGCGTTCCACCACGTAGCCGCGCTGAACGCGGCCACGTGATCGGTCTGCAGTCTACTGGGCGTCCATCTCTACCGAACGGATGGTTACGACACGCGTTCCCGGCGGGCCCGAAGCCTGGTACCCAACCAGGTAGCCGTCAAACCGCTCCGAGTCTGCTGCTACGCTCGACTCGGCCCACCAGGACTTCTCACCCTGCTCCAGATTGATGCTGAGGCCGCCTGCGGAGTTGAACAGCGCGGTGATCACAATGTAGTCGCTGTCAAGACCGTGGCTGACGTTTGACGCCGTACCGGACCAGCGACCCGCACCAGAGATTACATCGAGCTCGTGCCAGATGTACCGCACTTCTCCGTCCTCTTCCACGCGTTCGGCTTGTTCAACGATCACTTCGGGTCGGTCCCCGATACCGCTCAATCCGTTGTGCGCCAGCCGAAAAACCGGCTCTCCAGCAAGCGTCAGCCCAACGTGAAACGCGTATCCGCCGCCAGTCACGTCGGCGTTGTTGAAGCGGTACTCCGCGCCGAGCTGCACAGGTCTCGGGACAGGATGTGTCAGAGGCGGGCTCATGTAGCTGTTCTGCCCATTTGCACTGGAATACAAGACCGTGGCGCCGTCTTCTTCACCGAACTGAAAATTGCCTTCGAACGCGTCTTCCAGCGCCTGCCTCTCTTCCTCACTCAAGTCACCAAACTCGAGTTTGACGCTGGTCTCGTCTACCGGCTCATCACCGGCAGGCTCGTCATCATCAGGCTCGTCACCGGCTGGCTCGTCAGCGGCAGGCTCGTCACCGGCAGGCTCGTCA
>REDW01000130.1 GCA_007693325.1 Spirochaetaceae bacterium | reverse complement strand
AGCGCTTGCCCAACTGCTGCCGATGCGCCATGATCGGACCAGGAGTTGTCACAATGCCGCCACACACCCCAGATACACTTTCCCGGCAGCCTTTGCCTCCGTCTATCGACCTCTTCAGCGATACGGTTACCCGCCCCGGCACGGCCATGCGCCGCGCGATGGCCGATGCCGAAGTCGGCGATGAGCAGCTGCGCGAAGACCCTACGGTCAACAGGCTGGTTGCGCGCGTATGCGAGCTGCTCGGTACTGAAGACGCCGTCTTTCTGCCCACCGGCACCATGTGCAACCAGATCTCGCTGCGTGTGCACTGCAGCCCCGGCGACGAGGTGATAATGGATCACTCGGCGCACGTGCGCAGCTACGAGTCCGGCGGACCCGCGGCGCTGTCGGGGGTAAACGTTGCCACGCTATCGGGAAGCAACGGCGTGTTCAGCGCCCAGCAGCTGCGCGAGGCTATCCGCCCGCCGGGCAATCACTTCCCCCGCACGCGCTGCGTAGTGCTCGAGCAGACGGCGAATCTGGCGGGCGGCGCCATCTGGCCGATCGACTCCATGCGCCAGGTCTGCTCGGCTGCCGCGGAGGCCGGCCTCGCGCGCCATCTCGATGGGGCACGCCTGTTCAACGCCGTGGTCGAGACCGGCGTGCACGCTGCCGATTACTGCAGCGGATTCAATTCGGTGTGGATTGATTTCAGCAAGGGCCTGGGCGCTCCAATTGGCGCCGCCCTCGCCGGCAGCAGCGAGTTCATCCAGCAGGCGTGGCGCTTCAAGCACCAGTTCGGCGGAGCGATGCGTCAGGCCGGCATTGTCGCCGCCGCGGCACTCTACGCGCTTGATCACAACGTCGAGCGGCTTGCCGAAGACCACCGCAATGCGCGCCGCTTTGCGGCAATCCTGGCCGAGTCGGCCGCCGCAATCAGCGTGGAGCCGGTTCACAGCAATATGGTGTTCTTCACGCCGGAAGGCGTTAGTGCAGAACGCTTTGCGGCGTCCGCGCGACAACAGGGTGTGCGGTTCTCGGTGATGGGTCCTTCGCGCCTGCGCGCGGTTACGCACCTCGACGTCACTACCAAGCAGGTCGAACAGGCGGCGCGGATTGTGGTTCAGTTAGCCGAGGCAAGATAGCGCTCGGGTATCTCCCAGATCACCAGATCGGGCGGCACATCCTCCATGGTAGGACTGTCCAGATAGTCGCGCATCGGCGCAAACGGCCCGCGGCCCTGCTGCGCCAGATTGAGTACATCGGCGCGCAGTTCACTCTTGAGGAAGGCTTCAAAGCTCCATACCTCGCCGGCGCTGTACGATGTTCCAATCAGCGTGACCGGAATGCTGACGTCGTCAAACAGTCCAATATCCGCGGCCTCCACCTGCTGTGCGCGAAACCGGCGCACCCGGTCGGGTTCCGGGCCCAGCCTGTCGGCAAACGGCCCCAGCGGCAGAAAGTTCAGCAGGTCACCGCTGTGCTCAAGCGGCGGCTGCGCGTCCAGCCGGAAACGCGCGCGCGGTGAACCACGCTGTTCAAGAAGCGGATCCGCTGCGACTGCCAGCGCCGCCGCGGCAGCGTGCGCGCCGTGCGGCGTCCAGTGGGTGTCACTGCGAAGGAAGACCTCGCCTCGCGCCATCGCCACCGTCAGTGCGGCTGCCAGATCGGGAGCCGCAATCTGGTGCTCTACCAGCGCCGCGCGAAACTGCTCATAGCGGACCTCGGCGTAGTCGGGAAAACGATAGCGGCCAAGCCGATGCGGATAGATCCGCGCCTTGGCCGGCACAAGCGCTATCACCAGATCGATTCCTCTGCGCTGCAAGCGTTGCCGGGTTTGCAGCACAAACGCCAGGTTAGCCTCGATACGTTGCGGCCCGTCCGGGTGGTAGCTGAACTCTTCCTCGCTGAACAGCCAGTGGTTGTCTCCGATCAGCAGCCCCGACTGCCCCTCGCGGAATAGTACGTAGCGCAGCGCAGTCCAGACATTCAGCGCCAGATCACCCAGCGGCAGCTGGTCCTCGTACTCAGCCTGGTAGCGCTCCATCCACTCGCCACTGTGGACCGCGCCGTGACCGGCTACGCGGCCAGTGGCCGGATTGAGCATTGAGAGCAGCAGTCCAGCGGCCAGTGAGAGCAGCAGCAGTAATCCCAGAATCCGGTTGGCCGATGTCTGACGCATATGCGATAACACCTAGAACTGAAAATAGAGAAACGGAGAGAACGCCTCCGCCTGAAGCTTGATGATGGCCAGCGCAAACAGCGCAAAGACCCCTGCGCGCGCCAGCCCTACCGGCTTGTGCAGCACCAGCGGCAGCCGATCCTGAAGCTGACCGAGATATGGCTCAACGTAAACGATAACCGCGCCCAGCGCCAGTGTGGTCAGAGAAAACCGGCTCAGCTGCCACGCCAGCGGGTCAATGAGGCCGGCACCGCCGAGGCCGATCATACCGCGGTACATCGCCAGCGCGGTGGAGAAATCCGGAGCGCGGAACACTACCCACCCTATGATCACCAGCAGCATGGTGCGCGCAATAGCCGTAACACTCTGCAGCCGTGGCGGGCGCTGCGTGGGGTGCGGCCACCGCCGGCGCTCGGCGCTGCGCGCGTTCAGAAGCCGTTCCAGCACCAGAATGACACCGTGCCAGCAGCCCCAGATCACAAAGGTCCAGGCGGCGCCGTGCCACAACCCCCCGAGCAACATCACCAGCATAATGTTGAGGTAGGTTCGACGCCGGCCACGGCGGTTTCCTCCCAGCGGGATGTAGAGATAATCGCGCAGCCAGGTGGAGAGGCTGATGTGCCAGCGGCGCCAGAACTCGGTGATGCTGCGCGAGATGTAGGGATAGTTGAAGTTTTCCATGAAGCGGAAGCCCATCATCAGTCCCAGTCCTATTGCCATGTCGGAATAGCCGGTGAAATCGAAATAGAGCTGCACCGTGTAGGCCAACGCGCCAAGCCACGCGCCGACAAATCCCGGCTGCGGCAGCGCAAACACCGCGTCGGCAATTGCGGCAACGCTGTCGGCAATCAGTACCTTGCGGCAGAAGCCGATCATGAAGCGATAGGCGCCCTGGGAGAACCGGTCAAACGTGTGGCTGCGACCGCGGAACTGCTGTGCAAGGTCCTTGTAGCGCAGGATCGGCCCCGCAATCAGCTGCGGAAACAGCGAGATGTAGGCTGCCAGCTCCACGTACGATGCAGCAGCCGGCGCATCGGCGCGGTAGATATCCACCAGGTAGCTGGTAGCCTGAAAAACGTAGAACGAAATCCCGATTGGCAGGATCACGCGCCAGATATCCAGCTGTGCAAAACCGAGCAGCTGCAGCAGCGAGTTAAGCGTTTCGACACCGAAGTTGAAATACTTGAAATAGGCCAGGATGCCGAGGTTGAGCACCACGCCCAGCGCGAGCGCCAGGCGCGCGCGCCGTGGGTGACTCATCCGGTGGCGCGTGATGCAGCCGCCGAGCAGATAGGTCCAGACGGTAGCCGCAACCATCAGACCCAGAAAGTCCACGCGCCACCAGCCGTAGAACACCCAGCTGGCAAACAGAATCCAGCCCGAGCGGTAGCGAAACGGCAGCGCATAGTAGCCGAGCAGAAACAGTGGCAGGAACAGGAAAACGAAAATGGTGGTGCTGAAGATCAAGCGCGGCTACTCCAGCACCAGCGCTGCCTGCTCGACAAAGACGCGCTGGTCTCCTGCTGTGCCAAACACAAACACACTGTACGACTGCCCGCGTCTCAGCTCCGGATCCCCGACCAGCGCGATGCGCTCGCTGCCGTGAAACAGCGCGAGCTCAACCGGCACCGGATTGACCTCGATTACCCCCGAAGCTGTACGAGCAACAGGTTCGATCAGCGTTGTTGCGCCGTCAGCGGTGCGCAGTGAGAGCGGCCCCTCATCCCAGAAGTTGTAGAGAAAGATCTGTGCGCGGTCCGGACGCGTATGCTCCGGATCCTCCAGTACAACCAGCCGCCGCCGGTCAACAACAACACTGTAGTAGCTGCCACGGCGCGGAATGATCTCCTGACTCTGATCGCCGATGAAGATCTGGTGGATTCCGGGGTCAACCGGACGGTACGGCGAAGCCGATTCAGGCGCTACCTCGCTGAAGTGCGTTGCGCCTATCCAGATATCGCGCAGCGGGTCAGCCCCGCCTCCGTGCACTATGCGCACAAACCCCGCGTCATCCGGCGCTGCAGCGCCGTACAGCCCGTTGGAGTTCTGCGCCGCCACCAATCCAGGCAGTAACAGGAACACGCCGATGGTGGTGATTGCGATTGCACCGGTATTGCTCAGGTTGACCTTCATCTGCGCCTCCTTGTGTATCAGTACAACTATCAGTATAAAAGTAACCCGACCGCAGGTGCAATTCCGGCCTCGCTTGACATTCACCGCCTTCTGGCGCACTTATACTGACAGAGAGATTATGCACGGTTCTCAATCTATTCCAAGTCCGACGCTCTGCCGGGGGAGCGTCCGGGTCGCGCTTCTGACGCTGATACTGTCGGTAATGGTTACGCTGCCGGCAACTGCCGCTGCCGGCAGCCTGGTCTCCGTGGAACACGATCACTCCTACAGCGCAGCCGAGGTGGACGCAATGGCGGCGCGCCTGTTCAACGGCCGGCAGACGCCGCAAGCGCAGTTCAGCGTTGACGTCTTCATCCTGCGTTACCAGAGCGTCGACCTCCAGGATCAGCCGACGGTGGTGACTGCTCAGCTGTTTGTGCCGCGCTACGCCACGCACGCGGAACGGCCGGTCTACATCTTTGCAGCCGGAACCACCGGGCTGACCGATCAATGCCGGCCGCTGCGCGAACACCAGGTCGGTATCAACTGGGGCCTCTACCGCCACCACGTACTGGCTCACGCCGGCCAGGGTGCCATCGGGATGATCCCGGAATACATGCATTTCGGCGATCCGGATCGGCTGCAGCCGTACTTCATTGCCGAAGCCGAAGCGCGGGTACTGCTGGACGCCATTCGCGCGCTGGGCAACTACTTTGACCGGCGAGCGCAGGATGCCGAGCGTGCAAGCGCCGTACGCCCGGCGGGCGCCTTCCTGGCGGGCTTCTCCCAGGGCGGCCACGCGGCGTTTGCTGCCGCTGACCGCCGCGCCGCCTACGCACCCGACGTCACAATTGCCGGCATCATCGGCTACGGGCCTACCACCGACATCGAAAACCTCTTGCGCGAGTTCTCCGTGGTGGCGCCCCCGCTGATCTACAGCTACGCGCAGCACTACGGCTACGATCGGTTTGATCCTTCGCTGATGCTCGCCGACCGCTGGTTGCCCTCGCTGGCGCAGGATGTACAGCGGCTCTGCATCCTTGGGCTGCAGTCCTACTACCCGTGGCGTCCGGACCCGCTGTTCCGCAGCGAATTTACCCGCGCGCTGCACAACCGGCGCCTGGCCGACGAATACCCCGAAATTGAGCGCATTCTGCGCCAGAACAGTACCGGACTCTCCGGCCACGGGGTTGCCGCCCTGATTCTGCAGGGCGGTAACGATGTAGTTGTGAATCTCGATGACCAGGCCGAGTTCGTAGGAGCGCTGCGCAACCGCGGCAGCAGCGTGCGCTACCTGGTATACCCCGGCTCTCCGCACGATACGCGCCAGATTAGCTTTGCCGAAGTTCAACAATGGATGGACCAAAGAAAACAGACACAGGAGAATCGATAGTGAAAACCCTGCTGATATTGCCACTACTCTTGCTGCAGCTGCTGCTGCCGGCATTTGCTGCGGCTGAGAGCGCCGCGCAGCCCGGCAGCATTATTTCGGTGATGCACGAGAAGGGCTACCTGCCGCACGTGCTGCGCCAACAGACAGCTACGCTCTTTGAGAACTTTGGCGTACCGGATGCGGACTACGCGGTTGACCGCTACTGGATCCGGTTTCACAGTACGGATTTTGACGGCAGCGAAGCCGTGGTTCGTGCCCAGCTCTATGTCCCGCGCTTTGACCAGCCCACCGAACGTCCGCTGCTGGTCTTTGGCGCCGGGACAACCGGTATAGCTGAACGCTGCGCCCCGATACTGGAGGTTCCAGAACGCAACCGCTGGGGCTGGTACGTTGCCAATATGCTGGCATACGCCGGCAAGGGCTATATCGTGATCTTTCCCGAGTACCTGGGCTTCGGTGATCCCGATACCCCGCAGCGCTACTTCAGCAAGGTTGCCGAGGGGCGCGTCATGCTCGACGCCATCCGCGCCGGCTACAACTTCTTCCAGCACGGCTATCACAACCGTGCCAGCGCGGTGCGCCCTTCGCAGACCGTGTTTGCCGCGGGCTATTCGCAGGGCGGCCACGCCGCCCACGCCGCTGCGGACCTGCGGCCGGACTACGCCCCGGAGGTGCCGCTCAGCGGCCTGATCGGTTTTGGCCAGACCAATTGCGTTGCAACCCTGATGCGCGAAATGGCCTACTACGCTCCCTACATCATCTACACCTACGCCGAGATGTACGGCTACGATGAAATCGA
Organism: Spirochaetaceae bacterium; assembly: GCA_007693325.1. Taxonomy (GTDB): domain Bacteria; phylum Spirochaetota; class Spirochaetia; order DSM-27196; family PWMO01; genus PWMO01. Next base: position 13,915 of record REDW01000130.1, on the reverse strand, counting down.
CCCTGCAGACTACCTGCAGCCTAAGTGGCTGGCAACGTTGCAGCAGGATATGTTCCGCTTCTGCGTTGAGGAGTTTCAGCACTACTATCCGCGCGACGGCAAGGATCTCTATACCGAAGCGTTCCACCGGGCGCTGACCGACGGCGAGCAGCGGCTGGCCGTGGAGTTCCCGGCTATGGCAGCGCGCCTCGAGGAGAACATGGCCGGACTCTCGGGACACGGCATCCCAACCCTGGTGCTGCACGGTGAAGATGACATTATTGTCTCTACCGCGGCGCAGACGCGTTTTGTCCAGCAGCTCTGCGGGCGCGATTCCGCGGTGCAGTTTGTGATCATGCCCGGCGCGCGCCACAGCGACACCCGCCCGGCGGGATTCAAGTACTCGCTCGAGTGGATGGAACTGCTGACCCGCGGCGAAGCCCCGCCGGACGACTGCCCGCTGGAGTAGTCCGCAGCAAAGGACCACCCCGAACGATCTCCGGTGGACAAGCGGGCACAAAGCGTGTATACTTGAAACGCTAAAATATAAAAAAACCTAATTTTGTGGATGATGGGGGGGGCTGTGGTCACGCGTAATAGCGTATTCAGCATGGCTGCAGCGGTGCTGATGGCGGCTTTGTCCACCGCAGAACCGGGCACGCTGCAGTTTGACCGCCTGGGCTACCGCGAGGGACTGGTGAACTCTTCGGTGTCCTCGATCGGGCAGGACCGGGCGGGCTTCCTGTGGTTTGGCACCCAGGGTGGGCTGCAACGCTACGACGGCTACCAGATGCGCCTGTTTGCCAGCGTCCCCTTCGATCCCGGCAGCCTGTCGCACCAACTGGTGCAGACCCTGTACATCGATGATGACGATACCGTCTGGGCCGGAACCTACGGCGGGCTGAACCGCCTCGACGCGCAAACCGAACGCGTGACGCACTATCGTCATCAGCCCGACAACCCGGCATCGCTCAGCGGTGAAGTGGTGGTTGCCATCGAACGCGACGCGCACGGGCAGCTGTGGGTTGGAACACTACACGGTCTGAACCGCCTGGAGACCGTTGATGGTAGAGACGGCGAGGCCTTCACCCGCTTCCTGCCCGGCCACACCATCCGCGCTATTTTTGCCGACTCACACGGCCGGCTGTGGGTTGGCAGCTACAGCGGACTATGGCGGGTGCAGCACGCCGCCGACGGCACGGTTGACTTTGAAAGCATCGGCGGCGCCGGCAGCAGCGCCAAACTGCCGAGCAGTTACGTCATGGCAATTGACGAAGACCGCCACGGGAACCTGTGGATCGGTACGTGGGACGGCGGCCTGTCGCGCATGACGCCCGACGGCTCGATCACCGACCACTTCAGCTTTGAAGACAATCGCGTCTACCAGGTGCTGGCAGCCGAAAGTGGACTGATCTACGCGGCCACCTGGGGCGGCGGCCTGGTGGTGCTCGATCCGGACCGCGGCACGCATGAGACCTACACCCATGACGCCGATGATCCGCACAGCATCGGCCACGACGTGGTCTACTCGCTTCACGAAGATCGATCCGGAATAATCTGGATTGGAACCAACGGCAACGGGATCAGCAAGTTGGACCCCAATCGCTTCGATTACCGGTTTGTTCATCCCGACCTGCCCGCCGGGCAACGCCTGAGCGCCGGCCGAGTCTACGGCATCGACTACGACAAGGTCACCGACCTGCTGCTGATCCGGGTTCAGGGTGCCGGGCTCAACGTGCGCGATCCCAACAGCGGCACCGTCAAAGTCTACCAACACAACAGCGAAGACCCGACCTCGCTCGGCAACAACAGCGTTACCAGCGTGCTGCGCGACCATCCGGACTATCTGCTTGTGGGCACCCACGGCGGCATCGACCGCTTCTATCCGCTCCAGGGCAGGTTTGAATCCGCCTGGCAGCCTTTTGAGAACGTGATGCCCCAGGCGCCGATTGTCTACGCCCTGATGCGAGACCGCGAGCAATCGCTGTGGGTCGGCACGTACGATCAAGGCGTGCTGCGCCTGATGCCCGACGGCTCGGTGCGCGCGTACCGCAGCAATCCGGATGATCCGCACAGCCTCAGCAACAACCTGGTCTACGATATCTTTCAGGACAGCCACGGCGATATCTGGATTGCCACCAACGGAGGACTCAACCGTTACCTGCCGCACCGCGACGGCTTTCAGACCTACGTCTATGACGCGCAGAACCGTGCGGGCATCAGCAGCAACAGTACCGCCCAAGTGCTGGAAGACAGCAGTGGATCGATCTGGATAGCCTCGCGCGCCGGCGGCATCATGCGCTACCACCGCGACAGCGATTCGTTCTCGCACATAACCAGCGCGGACGGGCTCAGCAGCAACAGCGTGGCCGCGTTTCTGGAAGGCGAGCCGGGGGTTTTCTACGTTGCCACTACCAACGGCATGAACCGCGTACAAACCGATCCGCTGCGTGTGACCCGGATCGACGAACGCGACGGACTGCGCACGCGCGAGTTTGCCGGCGGTGCCGCCCGAATCCCCGCCGGGGACCTGCTCTTCGGGGCGTTCTCCGAAATCGTTAGAATCAAGCCGCGCACACAGCAGGCAACCGGGATACCGCCTGCGGTGCAGTTCACCGGGATCGCGGTCATGAACCGCCCGTTTGTCAGCGAAACCGCCGTTCACCACATCCAGGAGCTATCCCTGCGTCACACCGAGAACTTTGTCCGCTTTGAATTTGCCGCGCTTGAGTTCAGCACACCACTACGCAACCGCTACCGCTACCGCCTCGTGGGTATAGACGCAGACTGGATTGATGCCGACACGCGCCGTTTTGCCGACTACACCAACCTTCCGCCGGGGCGCTTCACCTTTGAAGTTATGGCCGCCGACAGCCGCGATACCTGGAATCCGCAGCCGGCGCGGCTCGCAGTCACCATCCGGCCTCCGTTCTGGCGCACCACCCCTTTTGCAGCAGCCGCGGTAGTGGCACTGTTACTGCTGGTGTGGTTGGTTCTGAGACTCCACGCCCGTTCACTGCGGCGGCGCGCCGCCGAACTCGAGGCCACCGTGAACCGGCGTACCGCCGAGCTGTCGCGTGCCAATCAGGAGCTCAGGCAGGCCAATGCCACCAAGGACCGTTTCTTCTCCATAGTGGCCCACGATCTGCGCGGACCGATCAGCGGCATGAGCAGTTTCATGGGCCGCGTTGTGCAGGAGTTTTCCGACTACGACCGCGAGACCCTGAAAGAGATCTCCAGCGTGATACTGGACTCGGCGCGCGGCCTGGAGACCATGCTGGAGAATCTGCTCGAGTGGTCGCAGCTGCAATCGGGCCGCCTCGAGGTCGAGCCCCGGTCTATACCGCTGTGCGGCCTGCTGGACTCGGTATTTGAAGCCTACCGCGGCGCGGCAAGCGCCAAATCGATAGAGCTGCAGACACGCTGCAGCGGGGATGTCCACGTCTGGGCAGACGTCCACCGCACCAAAACCATCTTGCATAATCTTGTCAGCAACGCGATCAAGTTTACGCCTCACGGCGGTACGGTCAGCGCCTGGGTCGAGCAGCCGCGGCAGCAGGAACCCGGCACCGCCGGCGTTCAGCCGCACGTGCGGCTGATCATTGAAGATAGCGGTGTAGGAATGGCGCCGGAGTTTGTCGAAGCGCTCTTTCGCCAGGAACGCGTGGTCCGCTCCAGCGGCACCGCCGGCGAGAAGGGCACCGGCCTGGGTCTGATTCTCTGTCGCGAGCTGGCCGAACTGCTCGGCGGCAGTATCTCGCTGCAGAGCGCCGAGGCAGAGGGAACACGCGCTATCCTGGAGCTCCCCGGCGCTCCACAGTCGTAGGCGGCGCTGACCGCGTGCGTCACTCGATAATCAGCGCGCCGATGAAGCGCTCGAGCGCGGCGCTCTGCTTCTGCTCTGAAGAACGCGCGCGCTGCAGCTGGCTCTGCAGCTCGGCCAGCCTGTCCTCCTGCGTGGTCAATTCGTTGACGTAGCGGCGATACAGATCGGCGGCGTGATCGAGCGCAGCCATATTGGCGCGGATGCGCTCCTGCTCGGCGTAGATGTCGCCGATGCGCTGCTCGACAGCACGGCGCTGTTCGCGGGCAGCGGCGAGGTCGGACTGCAGCGTGCGAATACGCGCCAGTGCGTCACGCACCTCGGCTGGAATCTGACGCTGAGACAACAGCAGTTGAATGCGCTCGGCCGATACGGTCGACAGCGAGACGGTCTCGCGGCGGGCACGTTCCTCCACCACCAGCAGCTCACGGCTGCCGCGCGCATCGAGCGTAAGACGGAAGCGATGGCCGTCGGAGTACTCCTGATCCGGTTCCGCGGGCTCCACCAGGCGCCAGTCACCCTCGCGCCGGTGCTGGATCAGAAGCGTACGCGGGGTGGCATCTCGGCTGCTGACCACGTAGCGGTGCTCACGGCGCAGACTGGTGGTGGTGGTCATAACACCGCGATCAATCTGTACCCGGGTCACGCGCTCGGGAGCGCTGTCGGTCCGTCTGCTGACTTCGGTACGCTGGTCAAGCGAGAAGGTCAACAGGCGCGAGTCGTCTTCTCCGAGATGGCGCAATACCGCCTCACCGGCGTAGCCGCCGTCCTCGTAGACCACAATCGGCCCGGCGCTGAGCGCGGCGCCGGTGTTGGTCAATTGTACCCCTGCCAGCGGCAGCGAGGGATGGGTCTGCGGATCGTAGACGGAAACCAGTTCAGCGGGAACGTAGCGCTGCACAATCGGCACCATCGCCGCGCTTGCGGCGCTGATGCTGACCGGCTCTTTTATCACGTAGCGGGCAAAACTGCCGCCGGTCTGCACCTCCGCGGCGCTCTGCACGCCCCGGCCGGCAAAACTGTCGCTCATTTCGGCCACAGCGCTGCGGCGCTCGGGCGCCGCAGCGGCAGCCGGCGGCTCGGCGCCTCCCCTGCCCCACAAGGGGTCGGCGTACTGCGGTGGTCTGACCAGATCACTCAGGGGAAAGCCGGCGTAGGGGCGCTCGCGGTACAGCGGAGCAGCCAGCGGCATGCGGAAGGAAACAGGATCCCCGGCAACCAGCGTCAACGAGACGTTGTCCCAGTCCTGATCGGTAGGGTTCTCTACCAGCGCCCAGCCCTGCAGCAACGGCTCGCCGTGGTCGCCAATCACCAGACGGTAGGTGGCCTTCCACACCGGCGTCTCGCGCAGGTAGCCGGCGCGAACCGTACGCCGCAGGCCTCCCTCGGTGCGTACCACCAGCGTACGCCAATCGGTGGAGCGCTCGGCCTTGATCAGCCCGAGCGCCGCCGCCAGCTGCGCCTGTAACGCGGCGTCCTCGATGCTGATGCGGCTGTCCGGACCGAGGCCGATCGACTGCAGCCCCTCAGCGGTAAGCAGAGTCACCATTACAACCGGCCCCGATTCCCCAGCGGCGCCGGGTTCCGCAGCCATCAGCGTTCCGCGCGTGCCGGGAGCGCCGACCACCACTTCTTCGCCGATCATGCCCTGCAGCAGGGTCAGCAGTGTTGCATCATTGTGCAGCGGAAGCCCGGCAAGACCGCGGCTGAGAGGATCACTGACGGTGTAATTCACCGCGCGCACCGTCCCGCCGGAGATATCTTCCACGGTCAGCGTTTTCAGCATGTCGTCGAGCGCTGCGCGCGATGCCGCAATAACTATGTCAGCCGAGCCGCTGACTTCACCGCTGTGCGCAAAGTGGCCCACTCCGCTGGTGTACAGCGTTACCGCGCGCAGCGGCAGTTGCACTTCCTGTGAGACCGCGCGTGCCGCGCCGGGAAAAGCCAGCAGCAGCAGCGCCAGAACAATTACCGGCGTGCGGCCTATCTCGCCACCTCTGTTCATAGCCACTCTCCTTGCGGCGAGTATATCACGCCGCGGCGCAGATTGCGGCGCGTTCACGGTTCGGACAGGATTCCCAGCCGGGCGGCATTGTAGCGCAGCACGTCGAGCAGCGTCTCGGTACCCGCGCGCCCGGGGAAATTGATCAGCGCGTGGTATTCTCGCCCCGCGCCCTGCAGCACCTCACCGCTGGGCATGTGCCAGTTGTCGATGATCAGCTGCGGCTCCTCGGCCAGGACGTGGCGCAGTCCTGTCGGCGTCAGCTCACCCGGTCCAAAGGTGGCGACTATGTTGTAGCCGAGCCACTCGGCCACCACGCGATGATGCTCGTGTACCGCCAGGCGAATCTGAGCCACGCCGGCCGCGGCCGCGTTGGCTTCTATTTTGCGCGCCATTGCGTCGAGCTCGGTCTGCCAGCGAGCAAAAGCGTCCTCGGTTCCCAGCTCGGCAGCCAACCCGCCTACCACCTCTTTCAGAACCGGCGGTGAATTATTGGTGTGAACAAGCAGCACGCGCTCGGCTGGAAACTCAACCGCCTGCAGCAGATTGCGCATGAAGCCCTCGTAGCCGGCCCACACCAGCCAGTCGGCGTCCACGGCGTGGCGTACGTCGCTGGGCCGAAAATCATACTCTGCCGGATGACGCAGCTCTATCGGCGCCAGCACGCGCAACACCTCGGCCCCTGCGGCTTCAGCAATTGCTGCCACCCACGCGGTGGATGCGGTAACCCGTGGGCGCCCGCTCTGAGCCGACAGCTGCGCTGCCGGCAGCAGGTAGAGCAGCAGCGCGGCTGCCACAACCGCGGTAGCCCTGGTGTGCGTTCTCATCCTGTTCTCCTCCCTTGTAATGCACTGACACCGGTGGAAAGCGCCAGAATTATGGTTGAAACCGCCGCGGCGCTGGCTCCTATCGGCAGATCCAGCAGCAGTGCCGCCAGAAACCCCAGACCGCACGCCAACACCCCGAACAACGCCGACAGCAACAGCGCCGAGGCCAGTCCGCGCGCAAAGCGCAGCGCCGCGATACCGGGCAGCAGGATTACCGCATCCACCAGCAGCGCTCCCACCAGCCGCAGTGCGGCCGCGATCCCGGCCCCCAGCAACACAAACAACCCGGCGCTGATCAGGTCCACCGGGACCCCAAGCGAGCGCGCCAGCTCCCTGTCCAACAGCACCAGCTGGATCTCACGGTAGCCCAGCACAAAAACCGTTACCACCACAATTCCCAGCAGCCCGACGGCAATCAGATCGAAGCGTGTCATCATCAGGATGTTGCCGGCAAAGACGCCAAAAACCTCCATGGCGGGCACGCCGCCACGCGACAGCAGCAGAAACGCCCCGGCCAAAGATCCTGTCATGAACAGCCCGGTTACCGAGCTGGCCGAGATTGAGAGATGACGCCCGCTGACGCCCATCACCACCGATGCCAGCAGCACCAGAGTGAACGCGCCGGCGCTGGGCGAGAACCCCAGGCTGAGACCAGCGGCAGCCCCCAGCAGGCCAACGTGCATCAGAGTGAAGCGAATGGCGGTAAGCTGCAGCGAGACAATCACTACACCCAGCAGCGACAGGCTGGCTCCGGCAATCAGCATGCCGAACAGTGCGTAGCGGATGACCGGTATCGACAGCGCGGCACCGATTTCACTCACGCCAGTCTGCCTCCATCCAGCTGCAGTACACGGTCAAACTCACGCCCGGGTAGCTCTACATGGGTTACCAGCAGCGTTGTTATGCCAAGGCGCGTATGCAGCTCGAGGATGCGCCGCATCAGGTCCTCGCGGGCATCGCTGTCCAGATAGGTGGTTGGCTCATCCATCAGCAGCAACTGCGGTTCGCGCGCCAGCGCGCGCGCAAGAGCTGCCCGCTGGCGCTGTCCGCCCGAGAGGGTGCGCAGATCACGCTGTGACAGATCCTCAATTCCAACCAGACGCAGGTGCTCGCCAACCACCGCTCGGTCGGCCCGGCTCGGACGCCGCAGACCGCCAAACGAACGGCCCCAGCGCCCCAGCAGCACCGTATCGGCAACACTGACCGGAATTGCCGCAGCCGCCTGAATCTGCGCCAGGTAGCCGATGCGCTTCTGCGCCCACGCACGGTCGCGCGCTTCGGTTATGCCGCGGCCAAACATCTCTACACTGCCGCGCATCGGCAGCAGCAGTCCCAGAAGAATCTTCAACAGCGTGCTCTTGCCGCAGCCGTTGGGGCCGACAATCCCCACCAGTTCGCCCGCGGCAACCGACAGCGAGATCCCGTGCAGGACCGCGGTACCGTTGTAACCCGCGCTGACGTCCTGCAGGCGTATGGCGTTCACCGCCGCAGCTCCTGCAGAATTTCGCTGGTGGCGCAGATTGTCAGCCGGCCGATGACCCCGGCTACACCGGTGAGCCGCGCCGCCCAGGCGCGAACATCGCGCGCGCTTCCCTGAACCACCAGCAGCTTGATGCAGCTCTGCTGCTCCACGTGCAGCTGCAGGTTGGCAGAGATCCGCAGCGACGGGTAGTGCGCCACCGCCACATTCGGCAGCCGCTTACCGCTTTTGTAGATAAGAGTAACAATGCCGACTACAGCGGCTGAATCGTCAACCGTGCTGTCGCTGGTCAGCTCACCGCGCACCAGCGATCGCAGCGCCTCGGAACGGTTTGCGTGCCCCTCGGCCAGCGCGAAGCGATCCAGCAGTTCAACCAGATCGCTGTCCATCGACACACCGAAGCGCGTTGTGGAACCCATCATTCCTCCCGCGGCTATCGTAACACGATTTCTTTATTTCGTGCTACTCGATTTCCGCGGCGATCTGGAACGGGTGTTCCGGGGTTCAGCAGCCGAGTTCGGGATGATGCCCCTGAACCTGAGGCGAAGACTTACAGCTCCCGTACGGGCTCTTGGTAATCCAGTTGTCCACCGGCTCGCGCTTCTGAATTGCGCGCCAGACGTCTTCAAATCTCATCGGCATGTGGGTGATCTCGGCTTCGGTTGCCTGCTGCAGGCAGTTGCCCAGCGCGGCGGCAACACCAATCATCGGGTGTTCGCCCACACCGCGCGCGCCGTAGGGCCCATCGATCTGCGCTGTCTCGACCACCATGCACTCGATCTCCAGCGGCATATCCACCGACGTTGGTATCTTGTTGTCGGTAAAAGATGGGTTCAGCAGGTGACCGGCTTCATCGTAGATGTAGCCCTCGCAGACCGCGGTCCCCAGACCCTGCATCATACCGCCGATTGCCTGACCGCGGACGCTGTCGGGGTTGACCACTTTGCCAACGTCAAACGCTGAGCCCACCTTGAGGATGTTGTACTCACCGGTCTTCTCATTGACTTCGACAATCATACCGTGCGCGCCGTAGGTCCAATCCAGCGCCGGGTTCCCCTGTCCGGTAGCCTTGTCCAGGTGCGACAGACCCTGCGCGATGTAGCGCCCAACCCCGATCAGCGGCCCACCGATGCCGTTGCCGTTGGGATAGGCAAAGCCAACAGCCATCTGGCGGAAGGTCACCGCGGACTCGGGATGATGCTTGACGTAGATCTTCTCACCGTCGTGGGCCAGGTCAATCTGGTTGCAGCGCAACGCCTGCGAGGCAACATCGTAGGCACGCGCCAGCAGGTCTTCGGCAGCCAGGATTGCCGCGTTACCGCTGAGGATCAGGCCCTTTGACGCCACTGTCTGCCAGTCGTAGGGCTCGCGGTCCGTGTCGCAGTCAAAGGCAACCTTGACCTTTTCAACCGCAAACCCCAGCCGCTCAGCGATGATCTGGCCGATAGCCGTGTAGCTGCCCTGACCGTAATCGGTCAGGGCAAGGTTGGCGGTAACCGTGCCGTCCTCGTTCATCTTGAGAATAACCGCGGTGGCGGTAAACGGCGGCATGGCCGGCGCCTTGTGGAAACAGGCAACCCCCTTGCCGATCTTCATGCCGGTGCGCTTCTGGCGCTCCTTTTCCTGTTTGGTGAGGCTGCCGTAGTTGATCGATGCGCATACCGCGTCGAGGCACTTGTCAACACTGCCGGTATTTTCGCGGATCAACTCACCGGTGAGCGACCTGCAACCGGCTTTGAGCGTGTTCCTGCGCCGGAACTCCACCGGATCCATCCCGATGACCTTGGCTACCAGGTCCATGTGGCGCTCGATACCCCAGTGGAACTCGACGTGGCCAAACCCCCGGTAGGCGGTGCCAAACGGCTTGTTGGTATAGATAGTATAGGCATCGACCCACGCGTTGGGGATCTCGTAGGGGCCGGCCGCCGAGTAGGCCGAAGCACGCGTCACGTTGACCGCGTAGTCGGCGTAGGCGCCGGAATCCCAGTACATCGTCATGTGCTGACCGGTAATCCTGCCGTCGGCGGAGACCCCGGTCTTGATGCGATAGGTCAGCTGGCTGCGACACGGCAGCAGGCTGAACTCCTGCTCGCGGCTGGCGGTCAGTTTGACCGCACGGCCGCCGGAGAGCCTGGAGAGCACCGCCACCAGCGGCTCGATGCCGATTCCGGCTTTGCCGCCAAAACCGCCGCCGACATACGGCACAATTACGCGAACGTTGCGGTGCGGTAACTTCATGGCGGTGCAGAACAGGTTGCGCAGCGTAAACGGAGATTGCGCTGAAGACCAGATGGTGACTTCGTCGTTGGGCTGCCAGCGTACGATCGCCACGTGGGTCTCCATCGGCACGTGCTGCACCGAAGGATTGGTGTACTGTCGTTCGATGATCCATTCGGCTTCAGCAAACGCCTTTTCCACGTCGCCCTTGCGTATCTTGGTATGGTTGGCGATGTTGGTTCCGGGAACCGGAGTGAACGCCGCTTCCATGTAGGAGTAATCGCCCAGCCTGGGATGTACCAGCGGTGCGTCCTTCTCCAGCGCCTTCAGCGGATGCAGCACCGGATCCAGCAGTTCGTAATCCACCTCGATCAGGCGCACCGCCTGCTGGGCAATCATCAGGGTATCGGCTGCTACCGCGGCCACCGCCTCGCCGAAATGACGCACCTCGTCACGCGCCAGAATGCCCTTGTCCACCACGTAGAGCCCAACACGGTAGTCGAGCTCGGCACCGGTCACTACCGCACGCACGCCCGGCAGTTCACGCGCTCTGGACGTATCAATGCTGCGGATGCGGGCACGGGCGTGCGGGCTCTGCTTGACCGCGGCGTAGAGCATACCGGAGACAACCATGTCCGACACGTAGGGCGCATGACCGGTAAGCTTCTCGTACGCATCCACGCGGGGGGATTTTCTGCCTACGGTCTTCAGCTCATCAGCGGGTATTGTCTCATACATATTTCAGACCCTCTTTTTCGGAATCAGGCAGCTGACCGGTGACGTCGAGGACTGCTTCGACGATCTGCTGATAACCGGTGCAGCGACAGAAATTGCTCTCGATACCGTGGATGACTTCCTCGCGCGTTGGTTTTGGCTTGCGCTGCAACAGATCTTTGACGGTCATGATCATGCCCGGCGTGCAGAAACCGCACTGCACAGCGTGATGGCGCGCAAACGCCTGCTGCACCGCTGACAGGGAACCGTCTTCAGCTGTCTCGCCCTCAATAGTCTGCAGATCCGCACCGTCGGCCTCCACCGCCAGCACCAGGCAGGAGTTGACCGTCTCGCCGTTCATGAACACGGTGCACGCACCGCACTCGCCGGCGCCGCAGCCCTCTTTGGTACCGGTGAGTCCGACATCTTCACGCAGAAAGTGCAGCAACGTCTTACTCTCGCGCACGTCGCGCTCGTATAGATCTCCGTTTATCCGTAGCCGTATTTTTCTCATGCGTGTACCTCTGCCAGCAGGCGCTCGATGAACTCCTCAACCATGAACGCCCGGTACTCTTTGGTACAGCGTACATCATCGATTGGCGATATCGCAGCGCGAGCCGCTTGCTTGATGGTCTTTGCCGATGCATCGATCGGAAACTCCGATAACAGTAGCGGTGTGGGCGCCGCCGAACCAATCGCCACACGGATCTTTGTAGCGTAGGTGAGCATAGCCACCGAAACCACACCGAGATCGTGACCCTTGATGCGCTTCAGCTTCAGATAGTTGCCGCTTCCACCAACGTAGGTGGTTGGCACAATAATCCGCTGCACGATCTCCTCGGGCCTTATAACCGTCTTCTTGACACCGGTAATGAACTCCTGCAGCGCAACCGTACGGGTACCGGAAGCCGACGCGAGTTCCACCTCGGCGCCGTAGCACAGAAGCGGGGACGACATATCACCGCACGGTGACGCGGTCACGATATTGCCAACGATTGTAGCGCGATTGCGCAGCTGATGGGTTGCCAGCTGCGAAGCGGCGCTGACCAACAGCGGGTATTTCTGGCGCACGGTGGCATCCGCAAGCAGTTTTGTCACCGTGACGCACGCCCCGATCGACAGCCCCTGCCCGGCATCAAAGCTCAGTTCCGCCAGCTCGCTCACGCCCTTGAGATTTATGACATAGTCCGGCCTGGCGATGCCGGAGCGGATATTGACCAGCAGGTCGGTTCCGCCGGACAAAACGGCCGCTGCCGTACCGTGCTCGGCCAGCAACGAGAACACCTCATCTTTGGCCGTTGGTGCGGCATACGCAAAATCGTGTAACATCGGCTATCCTCCAGGCTCGTACTGAACGCCGTTTTTGTTGAGTACGCACTGCGTCATCTGTTAATGTCGTATGTGACCATTTAAATACGGAAATCAGCGCGTGTCAAGAAGAGCTTGCCGCAGCGCAGTCACAGCGCTACCATGGCGCATGCTCGATTGTGTAATCCCTGCAGCCGGTGAATCACAGCGGATGGGCCGGTGGAAGCCGGCGCTGCAATGGGGCGACGGCTGGGTAATTGATGCGGTTGTGGCTTCAGCGCTTGCCGGGGGAACGCGGGTCATCGTGGTGGTACGCGCTGAACACAACGAGCTGCTGGCGCAGCGCTTTGCCGGCCTGCCTCGAGTAAGCGTGGTAGTCAATCACCAGGCGCGGCTCGGTATGTTCTCATCAATCCAGCGCGGGGTCCGCGAGGTTCAATCGCAGCGTTTCTACGTGCTGCCGGCCGATATGCCGCTGGTGCCGGCGGCAGTCTTTCAGCAGTTGCGCAATGCCGAACCGTGCGCCGCGGTCCGCCCTGCCTATCGCGGCCAACCCGGCCACCCGGTGCTGCTGAATCACGAGGTTGCCGAACGCGTAGTGGCGCTGCCGCCGGACGCCGGCATGCAGCGGGCGCTGTGTGCGGTGATCATGCGCACAATCGATACCGATTGCTACGGAGTAAGCGCGGACATCGATACCCCGCGCGACTACCGGCAGCTGCAGCCGTGATTGCACAATCGAGCTGACTATGATTACGATAGGCAGAACATGAGTAAATCAACAGGAGATATCCATATGTGTTTCAAGCTCCCGATCAAACCGGCTGTTGCAGCAGCCGCGGTGCTGTTGCTACTGTTGCCGGCCGCGCCGCAGCTGATGGCACGGCCTATGGCGGAAGACCTCCCCACCATGGTGGTAACCGATGCGCTGGGACGCGAGGTGCTGATGCCGCGTCCAGCGGAACGTATTGCAATGGGCGGCCGCGCGGTCCTGATGCTGGCCGATGCGCTCTATCTCTTCCCGGGCGCCTCCGAGCGCCTGGTAGGCGTGGGTCACATCACGCAGGGTAAGGGCAACTTCCTGGAAGCTATCGACCCAGACTATCACACCAATCGCACAATCTTCAGCAGCACCGTTGGCCCGGAGCAGATTGCGGCAACCCGGCCGGACGTGGTGATCCTGAAGTCGGTCATGCGCCAGGAACTGGGCGAGGGGCTGGCGCAGCTCGGTATACCGGTAGTCTACGTGGACCTGGAGACACCACAGCAGTACGAGCGCGATCTGCGCATTTTGGGTCAAATTATGCAGAACGAGACGCGCGCCGAGGAGCTGATAGCGTACTTTGCAGAGCGCCGCGCAGCGGTTGAGCGCCGCACCGCCGCGCTTGGTGAGGATCAGCGTCCGCGGGTGTTGCTGCTTTACTACAGTGAGAGCGCCGGTGAGCCGGTGTTTTCGATTCCGCCGTCGCGCTGGATACAGAGCGATCTGGTCCGCATGGCCGGCGGGACGCCGGTCTGGGTTGACGAACACCCCGGCGGCGGCTGGGCACCGGTTGGATTTGAGC
>REDW01000108.1 GCA_007693325.1 Spirochaetaceae bacterium | reverse complement strand
CCGCGCTACCTTCCGGTTGACGAGCAGCACCCCACCGAACCAACAAACTTCTACGGTTTCACCAAGCTGGAGATTGAACGCCTGCTGGCGTGGTTTGAGAACCTGCGCGGCATTCGCTACGCTGCGCTGCGCTACTTCAACGCCGCGGGTTACGAGCCGTCGGGCGCGGTCAGCGGACTGGAACGCAACCCGGCCAACCTGCTGCCGATCATCATGGAAGTAGCCGCCGGCACGCGGCCGCGGATCGAGGTGTTTGGCAGTGACTATGACACCGCCGACGGCACCGGTCTGCGCGACTACGTCCACGTCTCGGACCTGGCCGACGCGCACATCCGCGCGCTGCGCTATATCAGCAGCAAGCGCTGCAGTTTGACGGTCAATCTGGGCAGTGAATCCGGCATCACGGTCAACCAGATGCTCGAGACCGCGCGGCGCGTCACCGGCCGCGAGATTGCCTCGGTTATCTCACCGCGGCGCCCCGGCGATCCAGCCAAACTGATTGCCGGCTCGGCGCGGGCGCGTGAACTGCTGCAGTGGTCACCACGCTACAGCGATGCCGATACGCTGGTGCTCACCAGTTGGCAGGCCTACAACCGCTGACAGCGGCGCGCTGCGCACCAGATCAGCGCGGCATTCAGCCCGCATCCACCTTAGGCGAACGTTCAAACGAGGGGCACTGCCTGCCGGTTGAGCGCAGCACTACGTGGCTTGGCAGCTCCCGGCTCTTGATCTCGAATACGCGGCAGCCGCGCGGATAGCGCGTGTCCCAGGTAACAAAGAAGTGGCGGCACTTGAGACAGTCCGGGGCGCGCGTCATTGCGTCTCCTCAGCCTACCAGAACAGCCCCTCGGGTAGCGGAACGCGCAGCGTGATGCGGAACAGAAGTACAAACAGCGTAACCAGCAACACCCCGGCAAAGATGGTCTTCCACACCGTTGCAGCGCGTTGATCCGGCGCACGCAGCACGTAGACCAGCAGCGCAAATGCCAGCACGCTGGTGGTCCAGAATCCCAGCAGCTCCAGCAGCAGCGTCCACGCTACAATAACCAGCAGCGCCAGAATCACGCCGCGCGCATCGGGCCGCTCACCGGCAGCGCGCTGCGCGCGATACGCCACCGCGGCACGGCGCGCGCCGGCAGTCAAGCTCTGCAGCAGCAGAATCAGCGACAGCAACATCAGCGCCACGGCCACTACCTGCGGGAAGAGCCTGCTGAGCGTGCCGTAGCGTTGGGCTTCAGCCCAGCCAAAGAGGCCGGCGCAGAACAGTATAGCTGCAGCAACCCGGTCTCTACGCATCGCGTTTCTCCTCCACAATCGGGTGAGTGTGCGCCGCTGCGACTGCGGGAGTGTGGCGCTGCCGCATACGCGCCAGCATCGGCCACGCCGCCGAAACAACGGTGAGCGCAATCAGGACCAACGAAATCGGCCGTGTGAAGAAGATCGCCAGCGGTGTACCGGCGGCGCGGCCCATCAGGATCGACTGCACCAGGCCCTGCTCGCACATTGCACCCAGGATCAGCCCCAGCACAATCGGCCCCGGCTGAAACCCGGCGCGGCGCCCGATGTAGCCCACAACTCCCAGCGCCAGCATCACGTAGACATCGGCAACGTTGTTCTGAATTGAGAACGAACCAATCACCGACAGGAAGAAGACCAGCGGTGCCAGCAGAGTGATCGGCAGCCCGCTGACAACCTTGCTGGCGGCGCGTCCCAGCATCAACCCCAGCGGCAGCAGTACAATGTTGGCAATCACCAGCGAGAACATGAACGTATAGGTTACCGCCGCGTGAACCGTAAACAGCTCCGCGCCGGGACGCATGCCCTTGAGCAGCAGCGCGCCCAGCAGCACCGCAGCCGGCGGAGCGCCGGGAATCCCGAGGGTCAGTAGCGGCACCAAAGAGCCGGCAACGCCGGCGTTGTTGGCTGCCTCGGACGCCGTAATACCGTCGATTGCACCATGGCCGAATTTCTCCGGCGTTTTGGAAACGCGTACCGCCTCGTTGTAGGATACCATTCCGGCGATATTGGCGCCGGCGCCCGGCACAATGCCGATGACGGTTCCGATTACCGATGAGCGCAGCAGCAGCCACGGCTTGCGCGCCATCAGGCGCCACACCCGGCGCAGCATATGGCGCTGCGAACGGTACGGTATCGCGGTCTCACGGTGATAACGTGAGCCAATCATGTCCAGGATTTCCGGCAGACAGAACAGCCCGATCAGCGCCGGAATCAGCGTGATCCCGTTCTGCAACGCCACGGTACCAAACGCGAAGCGCACGTTGCCCTCAATTGGCGCAATACCGATGGTGCCGATAAGCAGCCCTACCGCCCCGCCGATCAGCCCCTTGACGGTCGACTTGGGCGAAATTGTGGCTATGATGGTCAGGCCGAACACCGTCAGCCAGAAGAACTCCGGCGGTCCGAAACGCAGCGAGGCACGCGCCAGCGGCGGCGAGAGAAACAGCAGAAAGAACACACCTACCAGCCCGCCGATGGCCGAGGCTATGGTTGCCACCACAATTGCGCGATACGCGTGGCCCTTACGAGCCAGCGCAAAGCCGTCAAACGTGGTGGCGATTGCAGCCGGAGTTCCCGGCGTGTTGATCAGAATAGCGGCGTAGCTGCCGCCGTAGATGGCCCCGCAGTAGATGCCGCCCAGCAGCACCAGTGCGTGGACCACGTTCATGCCGAAGGTAAACGGCACCAGCAGCGCAATTGCCATAGTGGCCGTCAGCCCCGGCAGAGCGCCAACGCCGATGCCCGCCGTAACGCCGATACTGATCAGCAGCAGATTCAGCGGATGCAGAACGGTCAGCACGGCTTGAAGTACGGCAGGCATCGCAATGGTCCCTTAGAGTTCGCCCAGCTCGGCAAGCACCGTGGTTATCTCGCGCTGCTTGCGTTCTATGTAGGCGGCAAACTCGTCGGCGCCCGTCTGGTGCATCTCGAAGCCCAGCGCTTCCATCTCGGCCACCAGCGCGCGGTCACGGCTGACCGCATCAAAAGCGGCCTCCAGCGCACGCACAATCTCCTCGGGAGTGTCTTTGGCTACCGTTACACCGCGATCGATACCGGCGGTAAAATCGTACCCCTGTTCGATGAAGGTTGGAACCTCGGGCAGCGCGTGGAAGCGCTCGGCGGTTCCGATCGCCAGGATCTTCATCGCATCCTGATGCTGCACCAGATCATCGGAGTTGGCAAGAATGGCCTGAGTGTGCCCGCCCAGGAAGTTGGTAACCGAAGGGGCGGCACCGGTTGCCGGGATGTAGGTGAACTCGGTGTCGCTGAGATACTGAAGCTGCAGAATCGCCAGATGGTGGCCCGAATGCGTTCCCGATCCGCTGACGGTTACCCGGCCGGGATTGGCGCGCGCGTGCTCGATCAGTTCTTCGAGTGTATCGAAGGGGCTGTTGGCTGCCACCGCCAGCCCAATCGGCGTTGTCTGAAACATGTACACCGGTCGCAGATCCTCGGTCTGGTAGCCGGCATTTTCGCGCACCAGCGGCTGGATGATGATATGCGGGATGTTGTTACCGGCAAAGGTGTAGCCGTCTGCGCGGCCGCGGGCCAGCGCGGCCCACGCCAGCGCACCGCCGGCACCCGGCTGATGCCGGATGACCACGTCCACCCCCAGGACGCGCTCCAGCGCTTCGCGCTGATACTGCGCGGTGATATCCGACTGCCCGCCGGCGTCAAACGGGATTACGTAATTGACCGCCCGCGAAGGATAGCTTTGAGCTTCTCCCGCGCCGGCAGCGGCAACGCTCATCGCACCGATGAGTGCAAACAGCACCGCCAGTGCCACCGTCAACAGCACTACGCTGCGACCTCTCCTGTTCTGCCTGTCCATGCTTTTCTCCTGCTCCAGGATCACTGATTGTGACTCTTCAATACCTGTGGATTGACTATGTACTGCGGACGACGTCCGCTCAGAACTCGTGTCAGCTCCTGCATCCCCAGTTGCTGGTTCTTGAGGTAGCTCTCTTCGGAATACCACGCCATATGTGGCGTGATCAGCGCCCGCGGCTGATGCAGCAGCGGGTGCTCGGGCGCCGGCGGCTCTTTCTCCAATACGTCCAGTGCCGCAGCGGCAATCCGCCCAGCCTGCAGCGCCTCCAGCAGATCGGCTTCGTGGATAATGGCGCCGCGCGCGGTGTTGATCAGATAGGCGCCGTCCTTCATCAATGCCAGACGGCGCGCGTCTATCATATGAAATGTCTCGGCGGTCAGCGGCGCGTGAATGGAGAGGTAATCGCATTGCGGCAGCAGCTCCTCCAGGTCGATGACCCGCGTCACGCCCAGCATCTCAAAGACGTCGTCGTCCACGTAGGGGTCATAGGCCGCAATAGTGACGCCCATGGGCAGCGCTTTGCGCGCAAACGCGCGACCGATCCTGCCAAGCCCGATAATCCCCAGCGTCTTGCCCTGGAAAGAGAAGATCGGTTTGGCGTAGTCGATGTACCAGGTTCCGGTTTCGGTTTGCGGCAGCACCTGATGCAGCTTACGCGCCACCGCGTGCAGCAGCGTAAGCGCGTGGGTGGCAACCTCATCGACGCAGTACGTGGGACAGTTGCTGACCGGAATCCCGAGCTCGCTGGCCGCGGCAACGTCAACGCAGTCGTAGCCCACAGACAGCGTCATGATCAGCTCAACGTTCTTCATGCCCTGCAGCAGCTCGCGACTGACCCGGCGGTCTATTACCACCAGCGCGGCCGCAGTTGCGGCCATTTCCTGCAGCCCGGCTTCATCGACATCGTCGGCAAACTCGCATGCCGCACCGATCTCCTGCAGCCGATCGGCAAAGTACTGCCTGTTGGGGAACTTGCGGAACAGCCGGTCACCGGCAAACACTACGCGCTTCATCCACACCACCTTCAACTGGGCGCCATACTACCTGAAACCGCACGCTGTAGCAAATGTAATAGACAGCTGTTTACGGCCGTAGCTGGAGACTGCGACGCCTCGTCGGAACGCACCACTCTCGTCAGAGCGCGCTAAACGTGTTAGAATAACAGTTGTACAAGTTCTAAAAAAGGGGTGTGTATGCAGACTCACTACTATCTTTCGATTTTTCCGCTGGAGGCGCTGATCGCCTCGCAATTGGACCCACTGCACTTCGGCCAGTATATGTCCACCGGGAAAAAGAACGGCTCATACGAACGGATCATGTTCATCGAGATCGACGGTGAGTTCGGATCTGCATTTGACTGGGAGTACGCCCGGCAGCAGTGCGTGCCCCACGCCGACGGCTCACCCAAGAATTCGGTCTGGCTGTCGGTCTACCGCGCGCTGGAGAATGTCGATCTTGAGCGTTTACGCTCGCTCTATTTGACAACCGCCGACGGCCGCAGCCTGGAGCTCAAGCCCGAGGCCGCCCAACCGCAACCCAACTCCCGCGGCTACTACGTCTACCAGGAGATCTGTCCGATCACGCCGCTGGTGGTCAGCAAACTCGACCCGGTGCAGTTCAGCAGCCACATGACCAATCCGTCCAACAAGGTCTTTGTGCCCAAGATGGCGTTTGCCGATATCAAGACGCTCGATCTGGAGCACAATATGGACCCAACCGCAAGCGGACCGGTGTACGACAAGAACCTCGGCCATCTCAGGGATTGCATCCTGGCAGTTAAACAGGGAACAGAGAAGCCCAACAAGAACGTCGAACGCTCGATGCAGTCGTTTGCCTACAACATCATCGACGGCGGCGTATACATTGGGGATGGCTCCAGGGTGATCCAGTACTGTATGCCCCCGAAAGAGCAGATTCGGCAGCATCACTACGATTGGGGCCGCTCCGCGATGGTACTTTAGCGCTGGTGAACAACAACGCGCTGCTGGTCGTTATTGACCATGGCACTGACCATAACGCAGAAAACCACGCTGCGGCGCAGCCGATGCTCGACGAGTTGACCCAGCTGGTACGCTCTATCGGACTGCAGGTAGCAGGCTCGGCGGTTGTGCGGCTGCGCCAGCCCACCGCGCGGCTGCTGCTCGGCTCCGGCAAGGCGCAGCAGATCAGCGCCCAGGCGCAGCAGCTGCACGCTGACTGCATCGTCTTTGATGATGAGCTGTCAGCCACCCAGCAGCGCAACTGGGAACAGCTGACCGGCGTCACGGTTATAGACCGCCACCAGGTGATCCTCGATATATTTCAAGCCCGCGCGGCAACGCGCGAGGCTACGCTGCAGGTTGAGCTGGCGCGGCTGCAGTACCAGCTGCCGCGCCTGACGCGTGCCTGGACTCACCTCTCGCGCCAGCAGGGCGGCGCACGAGGTACCCGCGGTGAAGGGGAAAAGCAGCTCGAGAAGGACCGTCGCACGGCGCTGCGGCGCATAACTCGCGTGCGCAGCGAGCTGCAGCAGCTGGGGGCGCAGCGCGCCACCATGAGCCGCCGCCGCCACGCGCTTCCGGTGCCCTCGGGGGCCCTGGTCGGCTACACCAACGCCGGCAAGTCCTCGCTGCTGCGAGCGCTGACCGGCGCCGACGTGCTGGTTGCAGACAAGCTGTTTGCAACGCTTGACCCCACCACGCGCCGCCTGGAGCTACCCGGCGGCATGCAGGCCGTACTCACCGACACGGTTGGGTTTGTTCGGAAACTGCCGCACGACCTGGTGAACGCGTTTCATTCAACCCTGGAAGAGACCACCGAGGCCGATTTCCTGATTCACGTACTGGACGCCTCGGACCCGCAGATGCTGAAGCACTACCAGACAACCCGCTCGGTACTGCAGGATATCGGCGCCGGCGAAACCGCGGTGCTGCTGGCGTTCAACAAGATGGACCGCGTGGCTGACCGCGATATCCTGCGCTTTGCGCACCACCGCTTTGCCGCGGAAAACGTAGTTGCCCGCGTTGAGGTTTCGGCGCACGCCGCCACCGGACTCGAGCAGCTGATTGCGGCCATCGAGTCCCTGCTGGCATCCGCAATGCCGCGGATGCGCTACCGCCTGCCGAGCAACCGCCACGACCTGGCGGCCCTGATTCACCGCACCGGCAGCGTTCTGCGGCAGGAGTACCACGAGCAGAGCTTCACCATTACCGCTCGTGTCCCCGAGCGCACCCACGCTATCCTCGAGCCGTTCCTGATCAGCGGTTGATCATCAGCGGCCGCCGGTACATGCGGTGGATTTTGTAAATCTCGGCGCCGAGGGTCTCCAGATCGCGCACCATCAGCGTAGTAGTCTCGGCAACCTGTGTCAGATCGGCGTGCAGCGGATCACGCAGGCGCGCGGTTCGCTCCAACTCGTAGTAGAGCAGAGCATTGCCCCCGAGACGCTGGTACTCGGGCAAAATCCCCGCGCCGTTGATCACAATCGAGCGCGTGCGTTTGAACTCGCGCATCAGGTCCAGGATACTCCACGGCGTCAGCCGCCCGGCAGCGCGCTGCATGGCCGCCGAGACATCGGGAAAGGCCAGCAGGTAGCCGACGTAGCGGTCATCGTAAGTAAGAATCTTGATCAGCAGCGGATCGGCAACCTGCAGCAGATCCTTGATCAGCTGCTGCAGTTCTCCCTCCGACAGCGGGTAGTCTTCCGGATGATCCCCCAAAGTAGTGTTGTAGAGCGCCGCAACCTCGGTGGCAATGCGCTTGATCTGACGCTTGCTGGAAAAGCGCAGCACCTTGAAACGGCCGCGCTCGAGCACTTTCTCGGCTACCGACCGCACCCGCTCTGGAAGTACAAAGGCCTTGGGGTCCATGCGCCACGACAGCAGATCCACGTCTTTTTCAAAGCCCAGCCGCTGCATGTGCTCTCGATAGTAGGGATAGTTGTAGGGCATCATGGTCATTGCCGCGCGCTGCTCAAAGCCGCGGATCAGCACGCCGCTGCCGGTAGCGCCGCCAAACAGCAGCGGCCCGGAGAGATGCGTCAGGCCGCGGTCGCGCGCCCACCGGACTGCCGCGGCAAACAGCGCGTCGCTGACCGCCGGGTCGTCCGGATAGTCAGCAAAGTAGAAGTGCGCGGTTTGAATCCCGTGCTGTTGTATATAGCGCGAATTCTGCACCACGCAGATCCTGCCGACCGTCCGCCCGTCGCGGCGCGCCAGCAGAAACTCGGCCTGGGCGTGGCCGAAGAACGGGTGTCTGCGCCGCACAATGGCGCGCATGTCGGCGCGAAACCACGGCACCCAGTTGGGGCTGTCCTTGTAGAGCTGATACGGATAGGCGATGAACTCGCTTTCGGCGGCGCGGTCACCCGGTGAAGCCGCAGTCACAACAACGCGGTCAGGCATGCGGCAAAGTATAGGCCGATACTATCGGCTGTGGCTACCCGCGCTGCAACAGCCAGAGCCGGATTTCCTCCCGCAGCGGCCGAGGCTGCGCCAGCGACGAAGCCTCGCGATAGAGCCACGGCTCAACCACCTGGCTGCGAATCTCGTTCCAGTAGCGCGGCACGCGCGGCGGGAAGACCAGCTTGTCCTCGCGCGGGACCAGGCCCAGCAGCGCCGGATAGTAGCGCGGGAAGTGCCGTTCATTAACCGCCGGAATAGCGGAGAAGCCGCCGGCAATGCCAAACTCGGGCAGACGCTTGGAGCGCACGCTTTCAAGAATGCGCGCGTGGGTCTGCGGCTGAAAGAGCCACTCCAGCACGTCCTGAGCACCGCGCCGGTTGGGGGCATCCTGTGGCGTGCCGACGTAGACCACGTTCTCCAGCACCGGGATACCCTGATCACCGCTTATCCAGCGGTAGTCAATGCGCTGACGCTGACTGTCGGTGTACTGAAACAGTTCGCTGGCGCGCACGTAGGCAAACCGGATGCGCTCGCGCATCAGCAACTGGTACTTGGGATCGTAGAGATAGCGGTTGGTGAACTCGTTTTCCCGGTCCACGCCCTGATTGTCGCTGCCGACCCAGTCTCGCACGTAGTCAATCGATCCACGCAGCCGCTGCTCATCCCAGTCGGCGTTGCGGCTGTTCTCGTGAAAACGGGCACCGTGAGCGGCAGCCAGAGTGTAGAGGAATTCGGTGTTCCAACGCGGCGAGAGGCCCATACGCGTGAAGCGCTCGTCGTTCAGGGTATTGAACTCGGTTGCTCCGGAACGTATATCGTCCACGTGCAATGAGAACTCGGCCAGATCTTCGTTGCGGCTGTGACGCTGGAAAATCACCGCCGGTAGATCGAAGGAGAGCGGCAGCAGCCGCTGGCGGCCGTCGATGTGGCCGCCGCGCAGCAGGTCCCGGTAGAAGACGGTGTCGGCAACCGGGGCGCGATCCACCAGGCTGCCGAGCGGGGCAAAGTAGCTGCCCAGTTCCTGGTTGGCAACAGCATCTGAGATAATGACGTCGGGGGGATCGGAGCCTTCAGCAATCGCGGTAGCCGGATCAGGCACGTGCCGCATCTCTATCTTGAACTCGCGTTGCTCGGCGTTGTACAGCTCTACAATAGCCGCCACGTCTACGCGGTGAGCCCACAACACAACCGTCGGCGTGTGTCGTTGAACGCAGCCGGAAAGCAGAATAGCACTAGCACTGATCAGGATTACAAAGCGTTGCCGGCGGCTATTCATACAACACCGGATCTTATTGTCTGGCCGTGTTCATTGTCAACACGCCTTGTGCTATACTCGCGTCCAGAGCACCATATGCAGGTTAAAGAAGAAGACGTTTTTGCCATGATCGATGCGTTGGGTAACCACTTCCGCGCCAACCTCAACAACCGCTACCTGCGCCAGGCGGTAATGACGTTGACCCTGGATCGCACAACGTGGAACCTGATCGAGCAGTTGACCGAGAAGTCGGAGTACTATCGATTACAGGGGTATCATTTCGATGAGCTTTACGACCGCATCCTGGCGATGGCACGCTTTGTCTATCACGCGCGGCGCGAGCTGCAGCCCCACCTGCGCGCATTACTGGCGCGCCAGGGCAGCCCGAGCGGAATAACCCTGAGCGGCAACGATCGCGTCCTGCGCGAGATGTCGGTCAACAACTTCGCCTCGAATTTGAATATTCTGGCCGACATGATCGACAAGCTCTACCAGAAGGTGGTCGACATAGACCGCGCGCATCACCGCGCCAGCCAGCCGGCCTACGCGCGCGTAAAGGAGCTGCAGGAGCTCGGCCGCTACCTGGTGCCCAAGTAACCGCGCTCAGCTTATGCTCAGTCAGCTCATGTTCAGTTTATCGGCCGCCTCAAATACTGTGGCCATGAACTCATCCAGATTCTCCATATCTACCGCGGAATAGGCCAGCCGCAGGTAGTCATCGCCAATTGCGATTGTACCGACCTTCTCGCCGAGCAGAACCTTGCGCAGCTGCTCGGCGCTGATATTGTTGCATTTGAAGGTCATGAAGTAGCCCGAGTTGAACGGCAGCTCCTGCAGCGGCGCCCCGCTGGTGCGCTCGGCCAGAATCTCTTTGATCCTGCGGTAACGCGCCTCGAGCAGCGCGCGAAACGCAGACTTCTCGGCTGCGTAGCCTGGACTCTGCAGCGCTTTGAGCAGAATGTGCTGGCCGAGGTTGGTTGAGTTTGAGATAACCGAACGCAGCGACCCGGCAAGCTTCTTCTCCAGCGCCACGTACTGCTCGGGGGTCACGCCGCGCGCGCCAAAGGTCAGAAAGCCGATGCGGAAGCCCCAGACAAAGTCTTCCTTGGTGGCGCCGTCTACCTTGACCGCCAGCAGGTTCTCGTGGGCTGCGGCCAGTACGGAAAACAGCGACTCGCTGTAGACCTCCGGCTCGTAGAACAGCCCGAAATAGGCGTCATCGGTGATGACCACCGCCTCGTTACCCGCCTCGGCGTAGCGCGTGACCATGGCGGCCAACGCCTGCGCCTGCTCTCGCGTGGGCGAGTATCCGGTAGGATTGTTGGGAAAGTTGAGCAGAATCAGTACCTTACCGCTGTGTGCCGCCAGCGCCTGCTCCAGCGCAGCGAGGTTCAGGTTCATATGATCATCAAAGAAGCGGAAGGTTACGATACGGGCGCCGTAGCGCTCCTCAAACATCAGTCGATAATTTCCCCAGAACATATCGGGAATCAGGATAACATCACCGGCGTTGACAAACAGGTCCGCGGCCTGCGCTACACCGGCAGTCAGACCCGGTGTCACCACCGGAGTAGAGATCGGCGTATTGCCCAGGCTGGGATTCTTGCGCCGGATCTGGCTGAGCCAGGCGCTGCGCAGCGCTGCAACGCCGCCGGTAGGGGCGTAGGCAACACTCTCTCTGCCGCTGAGATCGTTGAGGTAGTGCGCTATCGAGGGCAGCGCCATCGGCTCGCCGTCTTTGAAAGCCATACCGGCGGTAGCGTTGAAGGTGCTGCAGTTCTGGTTGGCCTCCGCGGTCTGAGCCACAATTCCCTTGGGGAAATAGATCCGGCGGCCAAAGTCCGACAGCGCGCGATAGCAGATTGTCGGCTCGAGTACGGCGTTTAGTTCCTGGGCAAGTGCATGCATGGCCGTATCATATCGGTTGCGCGCCGGCGCGGCAAGCGGCGCTTCGTTGACAGCGGGATGCCTTTTCCCGTAAGGTATCGCCATGGCTGGGCGAACGGCGCTTGACGGGATCGATTCAGAATCCACACCCCCACACAACAGTGACCAGGCGCCGAGCTTGCTCGAAAAACTGTTGTCGGTCTTTCTGGGCAATAACGATCCCGAACGCGAGAAGAAGCGCCTGCTCAAGCAGCTCGGCAAGTCGCTTTCCAAGTCACGCCAGCGGCTCTACAAACCAAAGGGGCAGCAGGCACAGCCTGCTATGGGAAAGCTCTTCTTCGACATCTACCAGGTAGTTGGTCCGGCGCAGCACCTGCTGCAACACGCCGACGAATCCTCCGGTCTGCGCGACATCGTGGTTGAATCCTATCTGACCGAAGAGCAGAAACAGCTCAAGCAGGACTTCAGTGAAGACCAGATTCGCGCGCTGGCCGACACGCTGGAACCAAAGGAGCTGGCGTCAACGCTCAAGGACACCATGGTGCAGTTCTTCTCTTCGTTTGACAGCGCCACCGTCAAGGAAATCAACGACACCTATAACCGCCTTCGAACGTTCGTCAATCTGGTTCGTTTTGATTACTACTTCGTGCTCAAGAAGTTCGACGCGTCGATCCAGGAAAACAACTTCAGTATCAAGCCCAAATTCGAAGCGATCAATGGTGACTACGTCGGCGAAGACCTGAAGGATTTTATCGAGGTGGCCTACGCGATTGACACCAAGGCCAACTGGGACACGGTGTTTGACGTGCTGAACTCGTATCGCGGCGTTGATATGGTTGCGCGGCCGACGTGGAGCAAAGTGCTCTCAACGTTGGAGGGCTTGCGCAAGTCCAACGTACTGGTTTACATCGTGCAGCATATTGACGGCGATCCGCACTACAAGCCGGTGATCCAGTTACCGCGCGAGCGCATCGTGGAGTCCTACCTCAACCGTGCCAGGACCACTGCCGAGGCCACGCTGCAGAAGATATCCGGTGAGCGGCGCAAGCGCAGGATCGAGCGCCTGTCTCAGGCGGTCTTCGGCACCACCGCGGTAGCGCGCTCCAAGAACTACACCGAGAAGGCAAACCTGGTCTACTCCAAACGCATGCTGGCCGGCTTCATCCACACCGAAGCTATCAACTATCTCAAGGCGTTTCTGCTGGACTACTTCAAGCGCGATGTGCGTGAGGTGGTCCGCGATATCCTGCTTGTTCGCGGCCAGTGGTCCACCAACATAACGTCGCAGAGCCTCTCCGATGCGTTCCACCAGATACTGGCAATTGCCGACCAGGTTGTGGAGTTTGACGATGCGCTTGCAGACGAAGGCGAGATCGGCGCCAAATTAAAGAAAGCCATGGGCCGGATTGTGGACCGGGACAAGACCAGCGCCAATCAGCTGCGGCAGTTGCTCGGCGAGGTCAATGACCGCGCCAAAGCGATGATCACCGACGCCGGACAGAACCTGATAGTGCTGGCCAAGCACCTCAAAGCGGCCATCGAAGACTACGACCGCCACGAGCACGAAGTAATCATGAACTGGAAACAGCTTGACAGCATGTCAGAAGAGCCGTTGAAGCAGCGCATGGCCGAAATGTACAAAAAAGTGCACTACTTCGTGCAGCTCATGCAGATATACGCGAAAAAGTGAACAGCCGCTGCGGCAGGGCACCCTCTAGCGCCAACAACATTCGCTTGCTCTCGGCGCCGCTGCCGTCCGCCAGCGTCCGCAGCGCGTAGTTGCCGGTCCCGCCGCACGCCGGTACCACCCGATGGCACGGCACCAGCAGCGGAATCGGGTTCCGGGCTACCGCATTGCCAACCGCACGCGCCGCCCCGCGGCGACCTATCTTGCGCGCTATCTCGCCGTAGGTCACGGTGCAGCCGTACTCTATCTTCAGCAGCCTGCTCCACACCGCGCGTTGGAACGGCGTGCCGTCGAGCCGCAGCCGCAGCGTGAACTCGCGCAGCTCTCCGCAGAAATAGCGATCCAGCTGATACTCCAGCTCACCGCAGGCGTACTTGTTCTCTTCCACAATCCAGCTCGGTTCCCAATTGCGCGCTGCGCCGAGTGTAATGCTTAACACTCGGCCGCTCTTGTCCACCGCAAGGCTCAGATCACCGATAGGAGATTTGTACTCATGCGTATACACGTTCTGCCTGGTCTGCATACCGGGACCCCTCACCTGACAGCTTAGCACAAGTCCAGCGCCGCGTACCAGCACCAGCAGAGAATACAATTGACATATTGACCACTGCAGTTTAGTATACACCTCATAAGATAAACCCACACTTGGAGGTTCTTTTCAATGGCAACAGTTGAACTCAAGTCCATCACCAAGGTCTACGACGGTAATGTCACCGCGGTCAAAGACGCCAACATCACCGTCGCGGACAAGGAATTTGTCGTTCTGGTCGGCCCGTCCGGCTGCGGCAAGACTACCACCCTGCGTATGATCGCCGGTCTGGAGGACATCACCGGTGGTGAGCTCTCGATTGACGGCAAGATCGTCAACGATATCCCGCCCAAGGATCGTGATATCGCGATGGTTTTCCAGAACTACGCGCTCTATCCGCACATGACCGTTTACGACAACATGGCGTTTGGACTCAAGATCCGCAAGTTCCGCAAAGAAGAGATCAAGGCGCGCGTTGATGAAGCCGCCAAGATCCTCGATATCGGCCAGCTGCTCGAGCGTAAGCCAAAGGCACTCTCGGGTGGTCAGCGCCAGCGCGTAGCCGTAGGCCGCGCTATCGTGCGCAAGCCAAAAGTATTCCTGTTCGATGAACCGCTTTCAAACCTGGACGCCAAGCTGCGCGTGCAGATGCGCGCGGAAATATCCAGTCTGCACAATCGGCTGCAGGCCACCATGGTCTACGTCACCCACGACCAGGTAGAGGCCATGACCATGGGGGACAAGATCGTGGTTATGAAGGACGGCCTGATTCAGCAGATCGGTGACCCGCTGACGCTCTACAACTTCCCGGTCAACCGCTTTGTAGCCGGGTTCATCGGCTCGCCGGCTATGAACTTCATGTCGATCAAGATCACCGAGGAAGGCGGCAAGCTCTTCGCTGAAGAGGCCAACTTCAAGCTGCACATCACCGGTAAACAGGAAGAGATTGCGCGCGGTTACGTCGGCAAGGAGATGGTGCTCGGCATTCGCCCGGAAGACCTGCACTATGAACCCAACGCCAAAGACGGCGAATGCGTCAAAGCCAATGTTGAGGTTGTAGAGCCGCTGGGTGCCGAGACTCACATCTTCGGCAATACCGGAGCACACACCTTTGTGGCGCGCGTAAGACCGGATATCGATCTTGCGGTTGGTGATGAAGTGCGCTTTGTAATGGAGATGAAGAAGATGATCCTGTTCGACATCGAGACCGAACAGGCGCTCTCGGTAGAGGCCGGCGCCAAGGTCTGACCGTTGGCGGTTGTCTGCCACCAAAGCCGGGTGTACACCCGGCTTTTTTTCGCACCACCGCGGGGGTTAATTTCATACGTTGTATTGTAATTTGAGTAGATGCGCATTATGATGTCGATAGAGAAAATGGGCACAATGCAGAACTCGATGCGCGATGAACTGATCGACACTCTCAATCGGCTGGTGCAGCATACCGAGGAGATATTTCTGCGCCTGGCGCAGCAGTGTCCGCAGTTGCTCTCGGAGATGACCGCCGGACTACAGCGCTCGGCCGAGCTGGCGCAGTCGGTGCAGGGCCATCACTCCCACGCGGACGATACCAGCGCCGGTATTGCAGCCGAGATATCCACAACGCGGCGCATGATCAGCGACGGCAGCGATACCTTTGCCCGCATGCACCAGACCGATGACCAGCTCTTTGAACAGCTGGACAGCGGTATCCGGCGCCTGTCCGATCTCGAGCGTCAGATAGCCGAGATCAAGGAAGACTCGATCGAGATGGAGCTGGTGTCACTCAACGCCATGACCGTTGCGCTCAAGGCCGGCCGCTCTGGGTTGGCGTTCTCCTACATCACCGAGGAACTCAAACGCTTGTCGGCGCAGACTATCAGCCTGACCGAAGACATCACCGAACGCGGCGAGCGCCTGCGTGGTGCGTTTGTTGAGTTTCGCGGCTCACTCAGTGAAACCAAGCGCTTCCAGGATGAGCTGTTCAGCGGGTTCCGGCAGAAGCTCGCGGACAGCTTTGATGAGCTGCGTCACGGCATCCAGACGGTTGCCGCTACAATGTCTTCGATTCGAGAACGCTCGATGAAGGTCGAAGGGCCGCTGCGCGCGATCATGGAAGAGATTCAGATTCAGGATATCATCAAGCAGTCGGTAGAGCACGTGATTATTTCGCTCAACCAGGTACACGACATCGACGAGCTTGACTCACGCCAGGCAATGCTGGACGAGCTGGCGTTCTTCAAACAACTACCGGACCTCTGTTCCAACGTGCTGGACGATGTGCGCAGCGACATCAGGCGCAGCCTGACGCTGTTCCAGCAGCAGGCCGCCGAAGCCCAGAGCATCATTGCCGATGTCGAACAGCAGCGCGATCAATTTGTGTCCTCGCTCCTGAGCGACAACTCGCCGCAGTCGCTTCAGACGGTGTTTCGCAACGCGTCATCGCTGCTGGAATCGCTGCTGGAGGATCTGGCAACCTCGCAGCGCAAGAAACAGCAGATCGCAGACCAGAGCGCCGCACTGATGAAGGATGTGCGGGTTCTGGAAGAGGACTTTCGTGCGTTCGGCAACCTGATCACTCGCTTTCACAGCATCGATATTGCATCCAGGATCGAGGTCTCCAAACAGGAGGTGCTGCAGCGTATGGGCGGCACCGTGGAGCAGATGACCGAACTGACCGGCAAGATCGATCGCGACGTGGAGTCCGCACTGGGAATCACCAAAGAGTTCATCGAGTCGGTCAGCCGCACGGTCAGCGAGTTTCAAAGCGTGGCGCAGCAGGAGGAGCGCTTTGTCAACGATTTCTGCGTCTCGATTCAGAAACAGTACCAGACGCTGTTCCAGGCCAACAACCAGTTCTCGGACTCACTCTCCGGATACTCGCTGTTCACCAGGCGCTTTCTGTCGCTGTTCACCCAGACCCACGCCGACCTCGAGCGTCTGCAGCAGTTGATAGACGATATCGAACTGATCAAGCACAAGCTTTCCGAGATCACCTCGGCTGCGGAAGTCCGCATGCGTCCACTGCTGCAGGAGATCGGTCAGCAAGAGTGGTCGATCGGCAGTGAACGGCTGCAGAAGATGATCCAGCGCTTCACTATTTTCACCCACAAGAAAAAGGCCGGTGAGCTCGGCGGTTTTGCCGTTGAGCAGGGCGCGGAGTCAGGCGATGTCACGCTGTTCTGATCGCAGGACCGTTGCAGAGTACAACAGCCGTCATGTACCATCACTTCAATAACCGGTTTGCCCGGGACGTGGCCATACTGCATCCCGGCGAGTTTTTTGCCACTGGTGATGACATTCTCATCTCAACCGTCCTGGGCAGCTGCATAGCGGTTGCCTTCTACGATCGCCGTAACGCCATCGGCGGGCTGAATCACTTCATGCTGCCGGGCTCGCTGAACCGGCAGAGCGACGTGTTAGCCAGCGAAACCGGCAAGTACGGCATGTACGCCATGGAGCTGCTGATCAACCAGATGATGAAACTGGGTACCCGCCGCAGCGACCTGGTTGCCAAGGTGTTTGGCGGTGCGCACGTGCTGCGGACATCGGTTCCCGGCGGCGGCACGGTGCCGCAGAGCAACATCAAGTTTGCCATGGAATACCTGGCGCTGGAAAAGATCCCGGTCGAGTCTTCGGATGTCGGCGGTACCGTGGCGCGCAAGATCTTCCTCTTTCCGCGGACCTTTCGCGTTCTGATGAAGCGCATCACCGGCCAGCTGATTGTTGACGTTGAGCGCGAAGAAGAAACCTACCTGGAACAACTGCGCAAAGAACAGGAAGCCAAGAAGGGCGGCGACGTCACTCTGTTCTGAGATCACTCTGTTGTGAGAAGTGCCGCGCTCTGCTGCCGGTAGAGCCGGGTAGCGTAGCGTACGGTGTGCATCTGGTCTTCCACAATGCGTCCCTCGCGCCCAAGACGCTCAAAGAACTCGGCAACGCTCAGCCGCTCACCCACGGCCCGGTCCAGCGGCCCCACGCCGGCGTTGGCATACTGCGCCAGCCGCTGCAGCCGGTACCAGTTGGCCTCAAACGGCAGCAGGGCCTCGTACGCCTGATCCAGGGTTGGACCGAGTTCACGCACCTCGGCCTCGGTTACCTCGCTGTGACGCCGCGGGCCACGCCCCTGGCGATCATCCTCCATCCAGCGATCCAGGATATGGCGCTGATCCATTAACTGCCGATAAGCGGCCTCAAACCGCGGCAGCTGATCGAGGTAGCCGTCGGCGTAACGGCGGTAGGTATCGATGGCGTCAAAGGTAAAATCGGATTCGATCTGATCACGCCAGACCGAGCGGAACCGATCCGCTCGCCCGATGGTCATCGCAACACTGCGGAACGTCCCGTCCGGGCGGAATTCCACGGCACGCTCGGCATCGGCAAACAGCACCCGCCCGCGCGGATCAGCAACGCGCGCGGTACCGTAGGAGACGGTTACCAGAACCGCGCCGTCCAGCGCAAGCGTAACGTCGTAGTCGGCGCCGGCCGCGCTGACCTCCGGCCCGCCGGTCAGCACTTCCAGCCGCGCGCGCGGATCCGCGTCGCGCATCCGCACCGAAACCGCCCCCGAGAGCAGCCGCAGCGCGTGGCTCGGCGGGTCGGTGTCACCGGGTACTTCCAGGTATACGGCGCTGTGCGGCTGGATCCGCAGCATAGCGCGCACGCCGATCTGATCCTCGGTCTGTATCTCTATCAGTTCGTCGGCGCCGGTCTGAAAGAAGTCAAACGGCTGTACCCGCAGACCAAGCCCTATACCCAGCCATAACGGGCGCGCAGCGCGCACCGCGGACGGATCGCCGCTGAGATAGACCACGTGACCCACCGGCCGCAGCAGCGGCGTCGCGTACAGCGCCGCGCCACCCAGCAGCACACACGCTGCAAGCGCGCAAATCTGCTTGTTCATACACTCTCTCCCCGCAGCGGGGCGCCGGCAAACAGCGCTTCCAGCCCGTTGAGCTGCTGCGGCAGCCAACCAAATACGCGCTGCCAGACCGTGTCGCTCTCCATACACAGATATATCGGCGGCTGCGGGCATAAATTCTGCTGCAGCGCTGCTACAACGCTGCGGTACAGCGCCACCCGCTCGCGCTGAATGTAGCGGAACTTGCCGTCGGCACAGCCGACGAACTCGTCGTGGATGTAGGGCCGTTTGATGTGCGCCTTGAGCGCCGGCGTGTAGCGCAGCGTACCCAGGCTGATCCAGGCAATCCGGTTGGCATCAACCGCCGCGGCAATCCGGCGCGCCACCTCGCGATACGCCGCAGCCGCGGGGCTGCCGGAGGGACTGCCGCTGCGGAACATCGGGTCAAAGTGGAACGCCACCCGGTAGCCGGCGCGCGCGGCGCGCCGCGCCGCGTCCAGTCTCTGCTCTAACGTTGCCGAGGCGCCCTCCTCCACGGCAAATTGCCGCGCGTTGACCGAGAAGCCGATCACCGCGTTGCCTTTGGGCTCCAGATCCAGCAGATGATCCACAAAGTCGGTCTTGGTCTTGGCCTCAAAGTGGACGTTGGGCAGATCGGCAAGCTCGCTGATGTAGCGACGCGTGATCTCAAAAAGCGGATCCAGCAGCAGCGAGTCACCGGTCTCGCCGCTGCCAACGCGCAGCGGAACCTCGGGGGCTGCCAGCGCCTGCGCCCGGATTGTGGCAATTGCCGCTGCCGGGTCGGCGTAGACGGTGACCGCAGAGCGCTCGAGGTAGCTCTGCATAATGCAGTAACTGCAGCCCAGCGGGCAGCCGGCGTAGAGGTCCACGGTGTGGTAGTTGCAGCAGCGGTGCACCCGCGTACCCGGACAGGCCGCCAGCGCTGCGCCGCGCAACGAGGTCACGTAGAGCGTGCGCAGATTACGCTGAGCCGCGGGGATTTCCGCCACCGAGGTCACCCTCTGCGGCGTCACGTGCGTCAGCTTTGAAATCGCGCGCTGAACCGGCTCCAGCTGCAGCGCGTCGGCATCGATATAGACAGCGTTGATGTTATTCCTATAGTAGCTCGAAGAGTTCATCGCTTTCTTCCTGCATCCGCTGCAGCGCATCGATTGCGCGCGCCAGGTCATGGCGCGAGCGCAGCGTCAGCTGCAGCTCGTAGGCGGCCCCCTCAAAGGCCGGCGGAGCTTTGAGCGCCAGCGGTGTCCCCTGAGTCAGCCGTTTCTGCAGCGCTGTGAAACGCTCTTCCATCGCCGAAAGGCGCGGGTAGCGCAGCCGGCGCAGCGCATCCAGCGGGTCCGCGCTCTGCATGACGTTCTGCGCCAGCTCAACCGCCGCCGGCTCGTGCAGCCCGTCGCGGCCGCAGAGTTCACTGAGCCACGTCAGCACCAGCCGCCGGTTACTGAACGACAGCCTGCGCCCGGCGCCGCTGACCGTATCGAGCACCGCAGGCGGCAACGCACCGCACAGCTCGGCGGTGCGCACATCCACCGCCCCCGCCTCCACCGCCCGGCGCCAGATCGGCGCCAGAGCCAGGTAGCGCTGTATGCTCTCGGCAAACGTCTGCTCGGCGGTTACCAGCTGCGACAGCTCGGTGTCAAGCGCAACCCGGTGCTCGCCGGTGTAGCGGTGGATCGCTTCGCGCTCGCTCCAGCTGTAGCCGCCGGCGCGCGCCTCCATGCGCAGCGCCAGCATCAGCGCGTCGCGGTGGCCGAGCGGTCCCAGATAGCGCGCCGGCAGCTCACCCACGCCGATCTCGGCCGCACGGCGCACAATCGGCGCACCCCACAGCAGCTGCGCCTCAGCGCTGTCGGTGGCACCGGCGGCGGTATCGCCGGTGGCGCTGTCATACAGCGGTGCCAGTGCCAGCACGGCAGTCAGCCCCTGTCGGATCAGCTGGTCGGGAGGCAGGCGTGTCTGTTCAAAGATGTCCAGCGGGCCAACGCGTGCAACCAGCGTAGCGACCCTCTCCATCTGCATAGTGACCAAGCATAGCAGAGAACCGCAGTGCGCTCCAAGCTCCCGCGGGG
>REDW01000106.1 GCA_007693325.1 Spirochaetaceae bacterium | reverse complement strand
ATGGGCGACAAGACACCGAACAAGCCGAAAAAGAAGAAGAAACCGGTGGTGAAAAGCACCGGTCCGACAACCGAGCGGCAAGACAGCCCGGTGAAGAAGGACAAGAAGTAAGCCAACGCGGCGAGCCAGGTTAATATCGAGATTGGCTATTGAATGGATCCGCTCGCGGCGCAACAGCCTGGTTGCCTACTCCGGCTTTCAGGGTTTGTCAGCAGACGAAACAATCCACCAACGAGGAACTGGCTACGGTCAATGTCGAGCTACAGACCAAGGTTGTGGATCTGTCAGGAGCCAACAACGACATGAACAACCTGCTTGCGGGAACCGGTATTGCCACGGTATTTCTGGACCATCAACTGCGCGTTCTGCGGTTCACGCCTACCGCGAGCGCGCTGATCAACCTTATCTCCAGCGATGTGGGTCGGCCCTTCGGGCATATTCTCTCCAACCTGGTTGGCTACGAGCACATGATAGATGACGTTCAGGGGGTATTGAACACGCTGATTCCCAAGACGTCGGAGGTACAGACCAGAGACGGGAACTGCTTCACCATGCGGATCTTGCCGTATCGCACCCAGGAAAACGTGATCGAGGGCGCGGTTATCAACTTTGTCGACATCACCGATCGGAGAGCCGCAGAGCAAGAGACAAAGAAACAGTTGGCGGACAAAGAGGTTCTGCTCCAGGAGATCCACCATCGTATCAGGAACAATATCACCTCCATAGGAGGGCTTCTGTCTACGCAGGCTCAATCGGTTACCAACCCGGAGGCGCTGTCTATTCTGCAGGACGCTATTGCCCGGGTGAACTCAATGAGCGTTCTCTATGACAACCTGCTGATCCGGGACGAATACGAGGCGAGTTCCGTCAAACACTACGTCGAACGGCTGATCGATTCGGTAGTTGCGGTGCACGACAACGGCACCGGGCTTCCAGAGGATTACGATATCGACAGATCGAAAGGATTCGACCATACGCTGGTGACTATGCTCAGCGAGCAGCTCGGAGGCCGCTTCTCGATTGATTCTGACGACGGGACCACCAGTATTCTGGAGTTCGATCTCTGAGGGAACTTTCATAATCCAGGGCCTCATCATTCTACAAAATCCTCTTTCATAGCCCCGGTATGTGCGGTGTCGCACAGACCCCCGTATCGGTTTGTGCTGACCTTATACATAACCCGGGCATCCGGGTAATTATTCCCGCATGGGGACAGGGAGGAACGGTATGGGTTTACTAATCAGTGCTCTGGTAGTAGTGATTCTGGTGATAGTCATTGTGGCTATTGTCTGATCGCTGATCGCTTCGGAAACGCTTGCGCGTCGCACTGCCGGCCGGGCCGTGTGTGTGGAATGGGGGTATGGAGATGCGGCATACGTTTTAGATTGTACTACTCGTGTGCTCGTCGGTACTTCCTGGGTTGTCGGGTTGCGCCGGAAACGAGGTGGTGCGGCTGCCGCCCGACGTAAACTGGTTGCAGCGGGCTACGTGGTCGCTGAGGTGAATGGTGCGCCGTCGGACACCAGTGCGGAAACCGTTGAAGAGAACCTGTCCTGGGACGAGTCTGCGACTATCATTCTGGCCTTCCGCCTGCAAACCCAACGCGCTGAACTCGCCGAAGACCTGGCCTTCTACTATACCCTGTTGAGCAATCTGCACCGCGACGGTTCCGCCGAGTCTCACATGCCGGATGTCTTGTACATCGATACCGCCGCGACACTCAGCCGGCTTCTCTGATCGGTGTCTTGATTTGTCCGTGTCTTAATCTTAGTTGCCCATGAAGGAGGCGAGCGATGAAACAGAGAACAGCAAGGAAGGGATTCCGCGTTGCGCTGGCAATAGTGGTCGCGATTCTGTTCAGTGGTCTGGCCGGTTGCATGACCAACCCTACCACCGGAGAACGCCGCTTCAATCTGATGAGCATGAACCAGGAAATTCAGATGGGCCAGGAGGCCGACGGGCAGATCAGCGAGACTATGGGGCTGTATCCTGACGAGGCGTTGCAGAGCTACGTGTCCGATATCGGCGTTGCCATGGGTTCCGGCAGCGAGTGGCCCGACCTGCCGTGGACCTTTCGAGTGATTGATGATGAAACTGTCAACGCGTTTGCGCTTCCCGGCGGCTACATCTACGTGACTCGCGGGATTCTGGCGCACTTCAACAGTGAAGCACAGCTCGCCGGCGTTCTCGGCCACGAGATCGGCCACGTTACCGCGCGCCACGCTTCCACCCGAATCAGCAAGATGCAGATGACCCAACTCGGCGTTGGATTGGCCATGGTGCTGGAACCGGAACTGCAGAAGGTAGCGCCGCTTGCCGGTGCAGGAATGCAGCTGCTGTTTCTCTCGTTCAGCCGCGCCGACGAGAACGAGTCAGATGAGCTGGGGGTGCGCTACATGGCCGACATGGGCTACAATCCCGAAGCCCTGATCGACGTGATGGAAACGCTGCTCAGAGTCTCCAAAGCCGGCGGTGGCGGCAGGCTGCCCGAATGGCAGGCTACCCATCCGCATCCGGAGAACCGGCAGGAGAACATCCGCGGCCATATCCGCGATCTGGGACCTCGGCAGTACAAGCCCGACGGCCGCGACGATTACCTGCGCAGAATCGATGGCATGGTCTACGGTGCCGATCCACGCCAGGGCTACAGCCGTGACGGCGTGTTCTATCACCCCGTTCTGCGCTTCAGCCTTCATTTCCCCACGGACTGGACGGTGATAAACCAGAAACAGGCGGTGATCGCGGTCAGTGGAAAGCGCGATGCATCGGTCCAGCTCTCCATCTCAAGCGAGTCATCCATCGATGCCGCCGCCGGAAATCTGTACAGCATGCAACAGGTATCCGGTGCGGGAGTAACCCGGACACGGATCAACGGGCTGCCCGCCGGAATCGGCTCCTTCAGCGCACAAACCCAACAGGGACAGATCGATGGGTCGGTTGCATTCATCGAATACGACAAGCGGATCTATCAGCTGATCGGATATTCGGGCGCCAATAACTGGGCCGGCCATCGCGAAACAGTAAACGCCTCATTGCGCAGTTTTGCAGCACTCACCGATCGCCGTGCGATCGACGTGGTGCCGATGCGCCTGGACGTGATCCGCGTCGAACGCTCGGCGTCGCTGCGCCAGATCTACCAAACCTATTACCGCGGCTCGACAGCGCCGGTAGCGGTAGAACAGATCGCGTTGATCAACCAGCTTGAACCCGAAAGCCGAGTAAGCGCCGGCACAAGAGTGAAGATGGTTCGCTGATCGGGTGGCTCAGTTCTCGATGACGGTGAAAACCTCATCGCCGCGCCGCAGCGTGACCTGACCGTCGGGCAACGGCGGGGATCCAAATCTATCGTTTGATCTCTTCTTTGGCGGCGCCACACTTGGGTCGCACTTTGCCGATCTCCTGACCTGCAGCGCACACTGAGCGCGGTCTGTGCGCTGGCGAACAGACGATAGAACCCGATTATCTGTAGCCTTCACGCAGAGTGGTTCAAGAAGAAAAAAAGCTGTGAAGAAAGCACTAGTGATTGTGTTGTTCTGGATGTTAAGCGGTTGAACCCATTTTCGAAGATGCGGAGCAATGTCCGCGGGAGGAAGAACATGAACGGATTGAAAATATTGGCGATTATCCTGATAGTCGCTGGAGTTCTGGGCCTGGCGTACGGCGGATTCACCTACACCAGCCGGACACGCCGTGCGAACATCGGTCCGATCGAACTCGCAGTGGCGGAAAAGAACACGGTCAACGTACCGATGTGGGCGGGCATTGGAGCTATCGCCGTTGGTGGTGGGCTGCTATTTTTAGGCAAGAAAGGACGGGCCGCCTGAGTGTCGTTTTGATTCAGGCAGGATGCAGTTTGGCGGAAAAGGATATCTCGCGCCGATAATCGGCCTCGGATTGCAGGGTGCGAAGATTATTTAGTGATCGGCCAGGGCATTGCTGCCCAACAAGGAGTTCATTATGGCAGGTAAGTTTGAAGTGTATAAGGATCCGGACGGAAAGTTCCGTTTTCGCCTCAAGGGGGGGAACGGGGAGATTATCGCCAGCGGCCAGGCCTACGTATCCAAGCAGAGCTGTCTCGGCGGGATTGATGCGGTCAAGACGCTGTCGCCCAAGGCCGACACCGTAGAGCTCGAATAGACTTCCCCCTGCAGGTGCGGACAGGGAGTGTTCGCGGAGTATCGCCGTGCTGACTGGGCCGGGGTGTCCGCCGAGAGTGGCATCCCGACCTTTCGCGACGCGCAGACCGGCTACTGGGCGCGGTTCCAACCGCAGTATCTGGCTACGCCCGAGGCGTTCCGGCGCGTACCGGCCGTGATGCCGCGAGCAGCGAAGTGCAGACCACCCCCAGCACTCCGACCAGTACGATTAACCGTCGCAGCATAACGCTGCCTTCTCGGCCAGTGGGCATTTGAACTCTGCGTGATGAGTATCTGCGTCATTATGCTGCGGAATACGACGGAAACCGCCACAACAGGTGTCGAGTGGGGGGGCTCTTGTGCATATTATTGTTTGGCCGCGGTGGCACCGGTTCATTTCCACAGAATATCGATACCCGCATATTCATGGATCCAGCTGTCGCCGCTTACCAGGTGCATCTTCTCTGCTTTCGACTGTGCCATGAGTAGACGATCAAATGGATCACGATGCAGCGGCTCAAGCATGATGAGGTGATCGGTATGCATGACGGTGATTGGAAGCAGACGCAAACCATTCTGCGACACCTCCCGCGTAACGACTCTTTCCCACGGTTCGCTCAGCTTCAGTCGGCCAAGCTGCGTCTTGATTCTCACCTCCCAGGCAGAAGCGGCGCTCAAATAGAGCTCGGACCGGGTTGAACGCAAGGCTTCGATCACTGCCGAGGGCAGGCGTTCCGGCTCCGCGATCCACCACAGAAAGCAGTGCGTATCGAACAGCAGCCTCACGACTCAAAGCCCCGCATGTATTCATCGGGCAAAGGGGCGTCGAAGTCGGGCCCAATCTCGATGCTGCCGCGCGAGAGCCCGGGCTTGCGGGTGCCGCTAGGCGCGGAAACAGGCTGCAACTGCACCAAAGGCTTTCCGTTTTTGGCAACGATGACTTCCTCGCCTGAGAGAGCGCGCGCTACCAGCCGTGAGAACTGCGTTTTGGCCTCGTGCATATTTACAATCATAGTCCTAATTTAGACTAAGTCCGATTTCTGATCAAGATGTTACGGTTGCAGCGGGTGCGCGGAGCGGCGAAGATCTCCAGAGATTACCGGTTTTGCGACTTGCTCGGTTTGCGCGCCCGATTCTTGTGTTAATGGGTTGCGCTTGGCCTGCTCAACAGCCAACCGAACGCTGCTTTGCATCTCCGCGGCATCGAGAAATCCCGGATACATCAGGACAACCGGGATTGCGAAGGTGGTGATCTTCCATGCCCATCCGAAACGGTTTACCGGCTGGTACCGGCGCTTGCGCTCGCCGGCCACTTCTCCTATAACTATAAGAGGGGATAGAAGGATGTGTGGAATTGCAGGATGCGTCGGCTCGCCCGATGTAAACACCGTCAACCGGATGCTGGACGCTCTGGCGCATCGCGGCCCCAACGACCGGGGCGTGCATGTGAACGGCAACATGGCGTTCGGCCACACCCGGCTCTCTATAGTTGACGTGGCCGGCGGACACCAACCGATCTTCAGCAACGACAACAGCTGCGGGATTATCGGTAACGGCGAGATCTATAATTTTCTGCGTTTGCGGGAACAACTGGTGCAGGAGTTCGAGTTCCGGACCCACTCCGATACCGAGGTGCCACTGCACCTCTATCGTAAGAAAGGCTCCGCCTGCGTCAAGGAGCTGGACGGCATGTTTGCCTTCTGCATCTTCACAGAACACGGTGATTACCTGCTGGCCCGGGACCCGGTGGGCATCAAGCCGCTGTACTACGCCTACCGTAACGGCAGCCTCTACTTCAGCTCCGAGCTCGGTGCTATGAGTCTGGCCGGGGTGGATGAGGTGCACGAGTTTCCCGCCGGCCACTACTACACCCCCGGAGAGGGCTTTGTCCGCTATTACCAGATACCGGAGATCAGGGATCATCTCCCGACCGAAATCGATGAAGCAGCGGCCAGGGTCCGCAACACCTTCAAGGCTTCCGTCAAGAAAAGGCTGCTGGCTGACGCGGAAGTTCCGGTGGGCGCCTTTTGCAGCGGTGGCCTGGATTCCAGCCTGATCGCCGCCATCGCTGCCGAGGAGATTCCCCACCTGCACACCTTTGCGGTGGGCATGCGGGACGAAACCGGGCGGGACAGCGATGACCTCACGGCCGCCCGGCTTGTGGCCGAGCATATCGGCTCCACCCACCATGAGCTGGTCTTTACCGAGGAAGACTACTACCAGGCCCTGCCGGCGGTGATCGGCAAGCTGGAAAGCTACGACCCTTCGCTTGTCCGCTGTGCGGTGCCCTGTTACTTCACCTGCAAGCTGGCGGCCCAATACGTCACCGTGGTGCTGACCGGCGAGGGAGCCGACGAGCTGTTTGCCGGCTACCATTACATGAAGCACCAGGATATGGCCAGGCTCAACCATGAATCCCGGCGGCTGATCTCCACCCTGCATAACATCAATCTGCAGCGAGCGGACCGCATCGGTATGCTCTTCAGCCTGGAATTGCGGGTGCCCTTTCTGGATACCGCTATGATCGACCTGGCCATGCAGATCCCGACGGAGCTGAAGATCCGTACAGTGAACGACGCCCGCATTGAGAAATGGATTCTGCGCCGCGCCTTTGTGGACACCGGCTACCTGCCGGAAGAAGTGCTCTGGCGTTACAAGGTGCAGTACACACAGGGCTCTGGCTGCGAGAGCCTGGGCGAAAAACTTGCCGAAAGGGAGATCAGCGACGAGGAAATGGCAGAGCTCAAGACCGCCAACCCCATGGCTTCCATCAAGAGCAAGGAAGCCGGCCTTTATTACAAAATCTTCCGGCAATACCACCCCCAGGATTCCATCCTCGGCTCCATCGGCATCTGGG
Organism: Spirochaetaceae bacterium; assembly: GCA_007693325.1. Taxonomy (GTDB): domain Bacteria; phylum Spirochaetota; class Spirochaetia; order DSM-27196; family PWMO01; genus PWMO01. The sequence continues at coordinate 13,978 of REDW01000106.1, read as the reverse complement.
AAGGTTTCGACTTTGCAGAGGAACGGGCCAGCACCCAAGGGGCTTTAACCAGCAAACGTTACCAGGATGATGAAGCCTCCCTTGAATCCGCCTGCGGAGCAAGCGAGTGAATCCGGCCTCCCGCAATACATAAGGAAACGAAGGCTGCCGGCCGGCGGCAGCCTTCTCAAGCCGTATGCCATACTACTGCAGCTCAGCGCCGTCAGGAGCAAGCCTCATGGTCCCAAACTGCAATGAACGCACCCGCGACTGCTTGAACGGTGGGGCAATGAACTCAAGCTCAACCCCCTGTTCTGCCGTGCGCGCCTGTTGCGCGCTGTTGGCGGTTCTCTGAGCAATGCCGAGGGTAATCACCAGCTGATCAGTGTCGAGAAAGGCAAACAGTCGGCCACTGATGCTGCGGCTGTTGGTGAGTTCCGGCAGGTGACCGTGGAGGCCGAGGCCACCAGTGTGGATGGTGCCATCGAGGCGGCGGCCAGCGCCGCCGAAGGGTGCGAGCTATTCTTGAGTATAGGCACTTCGGCGCTGGTCTACCCGGCGGCCATGCTGCCTCACCAGGCTCTTGAAGCCGGTGCAACGCTGGTGGAGATCAACCCCGAGCAGACACCGCTCTCGGCGCACGCCCACCTGTCAATCCGGGGCAGCGCCGCCACGGTGCTTGCGGCAGTTATCGAGTAGCCGCAGCGCCCGTGGTCCAATGCTCAAACCAGATCGCGGCGTAGCCGGCTGCGTAGGCCGGCAGGGGGCGGAGAGGCCGTGTGCAGCCCGCGAGACCGCCGCTGATCCGGCCTCTCAGGCAGCACAATCTTCGCACCACTTCCTTTGGCTACCCTATTGACGTCCAGCCGCGGTCGTCCTACTGTAAGCGCAGCAGCAGTCGAAAGGGGGTGTACCGCAATGTGGACCGACCGGGCACCGGGTGACCGCACCGAATACGCCGAGAACGTAGCCCGGCAGGCGGCTCGCGAGTTGCTGAAACGCGTGGGCACTTCCGGCATCGATGCCGCATTTGTCATGGGGTCCGGTTGGAAAGAGGCTGCCGACGGTATCGGTGAGCCCTATCTGCGATTTCCCGTGACGGAGCTTCCCGGTTTTCTCGCTCCTACCGCTGCCGGCCACGCTGGTGAGGTTCGCGCAATCCGTCAGGGTGATCGAGTGGCAATCATCCTCGCCGGACGCACCCACCTCTACGAAGGATACGGCCCGCTCGCTGTGGTGCACGGTGTGCGGACTGCAATTGCCGCGGGCGCGCGCACCATCGTGCTGACCAACGCCTGCGGCAGCCTCACCGCCGATCTGCCGGTGGGGGCACCCGCGCTGATCAGCGACCACATCAACTTCACCGCGCAGACTCCCCTGATCGGGGCACGCTTTGTCGATCTGACCGATGTCTATTCGCCACAACTGAGAGCCGCCGTTTCTGCCTTTGACCCGGCCATCGGCGAGGGTGTGTACGGTGGGTGGTTTGGGCCTGCGTTCGAAACCCCCGCCGAAATCCGCATGATGAAGTCGCTCGGTGTTGACCTGGTCGGTATGTCCACGGTGCTGGAAGCAATTGCCGCCCGCGAAGGCGGTGCAGAGGTGCTCGGCCTTTCTCTGGTGACCAACCGGGCCGCCGGCCTGGCCGGCACCAAACTCTCGGGTGCAGAAGTGCTCGAGGTGGCCAACGCGGCTATTCCCCGGCTACGCCCGCTGTTGAGCGAGGTGGCAAGAGTGGTGCTGGCGTGAGCTCCGCCCGGGAGTGCACAAAGATTTCGCCGATGAACTGAGGTGTAATCGCCCGTCTCGAAGAGGGGCGTAAAAGTACAAGGAGGAAGACAGATGGACACGAGAAGGTGTGGACGGGTTTCGCGGTACGTGGTTGTGGCAGTAGCAGTACTGCTCACGCTGATCGTGCCGGCAGTGGCGTTTGCCGGCGGCGCGGCGCAGCAGCGGCAACCTGAGGGCATGCAGATTGCGGTTGTCTTTGGCCGCGGGGGACTGGGGGATCAGTCCTTCAACGATGCCGCGTATCGAGGACTGCAGCAAGCCGAGAGCGAACTGGGAATCGCGTATGACTACGCGGAACCGCAGGCGGTTGCGGAATTCGAGAACTTCCTGAACCAGTTTGCTTCCACCGGCGCGTACGACCTGATCATCTCGATCGGTTTCGAGCAGGGTGACGCACTGAGCGCGGTCTCCGCTGCGTTCCCCGATCAACGGTTTGCGATCATCGACACGGTGGTCGAAGCGCCAAACGTTGCGTCATTTGTGTACGCCGAGAAGGAGCGCGGTTTCATGATGGGAGCCGCCGCGGCGCTCACCACACTGGACGCCGACATGCCGCTGACCAATCCGCAGCGCCGGGTTTCGGTGGTCGGAGGAATCCAGAGCCCGTTGATTGACGCAAACGTCGCCGGCTTCATTGCGGGTGCCAGATACATCGATCGCTCCGTAGAGCCAACCTTTGCCTACGTCGGCAGCTTCGGTGATCCGGCCCGCGGCAAGGAGATCGCGATCTCCATGATTGAAGACGGTTCCGATGTGGTGTGGCAGGCAGCCGGCCGCTCGGGCCTCGGCGTGCTGGATGCGGCCATGGAACACGGTGTGTACGCCATGGGTGCCGACTCGGACCAGAGCGACGTTGCCCCGGGACACGTGCTGACAAACGGACTGAAGCTGGTCGATGAAACCGTCTTCATCGCGACCCAGCGCGTGGTGAACAACGAGTTTGAGCCCGGTCTCAACCGCCTCGGTCTGGCCGATGGAGCGCTGGGCTTCAACGAGGGTCTCCTCGCTCCGGCAACCGTTGAGCGGCTGAATGATATCCGGGCAAAGATCATCTCGGGAGAGATCGAGATTCCCGATTCGATCGCGGCGGCGCAGGAGTTCTGATTTCAGAATCCCCGGGCCTGGAGGCCCGGGGAGGTTCGCGATGCGCGCGGTAGAACTTCACGACATCACCAAACGATTCGGTACACTCGCTGCAAACAAGGCCGTCCATCTGACAGTGGAACGGGGCGAGGTACACAGTCTGCTCGGCGAAAACGGCGCAGGCAAGACCACCCTCATGAAGATCCTCTTCGGGCTCTACCAGGCCGACAGCGGATCAATCCGTGTCAACGAACGGCCGGTAGCAATTCGTCGTCCCGATGACGCCATCACGCTCGGCATCGGCATGGTGCACCAGCACTTCATGCTCGTGCCGAGACTGACGGTAACGGAAAACGTGATCGCCGGAAGCGAAGTAGCACGCCATGGGTTTCTCGACATGGCGACGGCGGTTGAGGATATCGCGAAGCTGGCTGAGCGCTACCGTCTGCGAGTGGCGCCGCGCGCCCGTGTAGAAAACATCTCCGTTGGGCAGCAGCAGCGAGTGGAGATCCTCAAGGCGCTCTACCGCAAGGCAGATCTGCTGATCCTGGACGAGCCAACCGCGGTACTTACGCCGCAGGAAACCGACGACCTCTTCGAGATCATCCGGCGGCTGAAGGGCGACGGCAAGACGGTCATATTCATAACCCACAAACTGCGCGAAACCATGGCGATTTCGGATCGCGTAACCGTGTTGCGGGACGGCGCGGTGGTAGACACCCTCTACACCGCGGAGACCGGCCCTGCCGAGCTGGCGCGGCGAATGGTGGGACGCGACGTCCTGCTGCGGGTGGAACGCCCACCGAGTGAGATTGGTAAACCACTGCTCGAGGTGTGCGACCTGTCGGTTGCCTCCCGCTACGGCACCGCGGTTGAATCGGTATCGTTTGCGGTACACGCAGGAGAGATCCTGGGGATAGCCGGTGTTGAAGGCAACGGTCAGCTGGAGCTCGAGGAGGCAATCCTCGGGCTGCGAAAGACACCCTCCGGTACGATCAAGGTCCGTTCTTTGGAACTTGGATCGGGACCGGACGCCCGGCGGTCAGTGGGCATGGCGCACATTCCCTCAGACCGGCTTCGCCGCGGTGTGGTGCCGGACTTCTCCGTGGCGTGGAACCTCATCCTTGGTTCACAGTGGCGCAGACCGTTCAGCCGGCGAGGCGCCCTGTTGCGCAATGAGATCGCCGACTACGCCCGGCGGGTTGTTTCGCAGTACGGGATTCGCTGTGAAAGCATCGAAGCGCCCGTGGGCTCACTTTCCGGAGGCAATCAGCAGAAGCTGGTTGTAGCGCGTGAGCTGAGCCGTGATCCGGACGTGGTTATCGCGTGTCAGCCGACTCGCGGGGTCGACGTAGGAGCCATCGAGTACATCCACAATCAGCTGCTGGCCATGAGGGCCGCGGGAAAGGCGGTTCTGCTCATTTCGGCAGAGCTGGACGAGGTGCGGGCACTGAGCGATCGCATCCTGGTGATGTACGAGGGAAAGATCGTAGCCGAACGGAAATCCGATGCCGGCGAGAGCGAGCTGGGCCTGTTGATGGCCGGCCACCGCGCGGAGGCGGGATGACGCAGAAAAACGACCTGACATCCGTAACAGCCGGAGCGCGGTCCAGATCATCACGATTGTCCGGGAAGGTGCGCGCCGCGTTGACCGAACTGGGCTTCTCGGCCTTCGCCATTACCCTGGCCCTGGTGATCAGCGCCCTGCTCATGATCACCCTGGGCTACGACGTTGGCCTTGCCTACCAGAGTATGTTTCGTGGCGCGTTTGGAAGCCTGCGCGGGGTTTCCCAGACGCTGCTGCGGGCAACCCCACTCTTGTTCACCGGTTTTGCCGTGGCGATCGCGTTCCGGGCGGGGTTGTTCAACATCGGTGCCGAGGGGCAACTCTACTGGGGAGCGCTGGCGTGCGCGTTGGTAGCCCTGACGGTCGAAGGGTTGCCCAAGACGATCGCGGTTGCCCTTCCGCTGCTGGCGGCCGGACTCGCCGGGTTTCTCTGGGGAGCTGTGCCGGGAATCCTCAAGGCCAGGACCGGCGCTCACGAAGTCATCACCAGCATCATGCTGAACTCAATTGCGATCTTCGCAACCACGCACATCACCTCGCGCTATTTCATGGCTCCCGGTGCCGTCGACCAGACGGAACGAATCGTAGCCGCCGCGGTGATGCCGCAGATCATACCGGGAACCGGACTGACCGCGGGAATCTTTCTCGGCATTGCGATGGCAGCCCTGGTGGCGTGGTTCTTTGGTCACACCGCGCTTGGCTACGATTTTCAGGCCGTTGGGCGCAACGTTGACGCCGCCGAGTACGGCGGGGTGAGCAGCAAGCGTATTCAGGTGCTGGCGATGGGATTTGGCGGGATGATGGCCGGAGTCGCCGGCGGCATTGTAGTGCTCTCGCTGCTCAATCGGTTTGTTGCCAACTTCTCGCCCGGCTACGGCTTTACGGGAATTGCGGTGGCGGTGCTTGGCCGCGGGAACCCCTGGGGTGTGGTACTGGCGGCGCTTCTGTTTGGCGCGCTGGACAGCGGTGGCATGTCGATGCAGCTCTTCGCACGCATTCCCAGCGACCTTACGATCGTGGTGCAGGGCCTGGTGATTATCCTGGTGGCGGCGCCCGCCGCATTACGGGCAATGGTTCGGTGGCGCAAGCCCAACAAAGTGGAGCCGGTCGATGTGGCTTGAAATCCTGGCGGTAGTATTCAACCTGCGCACGCTGAACGCGGCAATTCGCATGTCAACCCCCATTGCCCTGGCAGCCATGGGAGGCGCCTTCTCCGAGCGCGCCGGGGTAATCAACATCGGACTGGAAGGGATGTTGCTGGTGGGCGCCTTTGCCGGTGCGGTGGGGAGTTATGCCACCGGCAGCGCACTGCTGGGAACGCTGATCGGTGTTGCCGCCGGGGCAGCAACCGCGGCGGTGTTCTCGATCTTCACCGTTGAATTCCGTGCCAACCACGTGGTGGCCGGTGTGGGGATCAACATCCTGGCGCTCGGCCTGACCACCTGGCTCATGCAGGTGGTGTGGCGCACGCGCGGCATCTCACCCGCGGTTGCACGGGTGCAGAGCATCCGTGTTCCGCTGATCAGCAGCATTCCGGTGATTGGCGAGGTGATCGGCGTGCAGTCGCCCTTCGTCTTTGTGATGATTGCCCTGATTGTGGGCGGATGGATCCTGCTCTTCCGCACCCCGTTGGGCCTGCGCATCCGCATGACCGGGGAACATCCGGAGGCGGCCGATACCGTTGGTATCAACGTGCGTTTCATCAAGCATTTCAGCGTCATCCTTGGCGGGGCGCTCTGCGGATTTGGCGGAGCCTATCTGTCAATCGGAAACATCGGTCGCTTCAGCATGGGTATGAGCGCCGGCCGGGGCTTCATGGGGCTTGCGGCCAACATCTTCGGACAGTGGAACCCGATCGGCGGCCTGGGAGCGAGCATGCTCTTCAGCTACGCCGACGCGGTACAGATCCGTCTGCAGACCATGGAGATCGCCCTGCCACACCAGATCATTCAGATGATCCCCTACCTGCTCACCATCGTGATTCTGGCCGGCGGCGTGGTGAAGTCCCGCCCACCGGCCGCTCTCGGCAACCACTACCGCTCGGGCGGTGATGCCTAGCGGGTAAGCCGGCGGATCCCCTCGGCCCGATCGGGGTAGCGGGCGATGAGCTCTTCGCGAACCCCGCCCACGTAATCTGGCATGGTGTAGCCGGGCGCCATGGTTGTACCGATCAGCGAGTACTCCCCGCCGGGTGCAACCGATGATCCCTGCCACACACCGGCCGGTACCACAAACTGTACGTGTTGTCCCGCCATCACGTCGGGACCGATCAGCTCGATACGGCTGGATCCGTCCGGGAAGAGCAGCAGGGTTTCCATTGGATCACCCAGGTAGAAGTGGTAGATTTCATCGGTCGGAAGCCGGTGCAGGGCAGAAAACGAGTTGGACTCAGCGCTGAGCAGATAGTAGATCGCGGTTCCCGCGGGCTTGGAGGCCGCGGCATAACGCGGCGGGAGCGCGTCGGCCGGGAGCATGTCGGCTGAGAGATAACTCTGCGTGTAGAGTCCACCTTCTTCGGGAAGCGGCTGCAGCCGAAAGCGCTCGGTCAGCTGCTGTACCGTGGGTCTCGGGCGAGTCGGCGGCGCCCCGCTCTGTGGTGCTATCGATCTGTGGTCAGCCATATTCCCTCTTGCCACGCGGGCCAATTCATTTCACCATGATAGCGCACCACGCGGGAATCGCCAAGAAGCGGCAAAGGCCGTGTTACAAGAGTTTGCAGGGAGGCGTCCGATGAACCCAAAGCCACCAGTGTTTGATTTTTCCGAGTCGGTCGTCGTTGTCACGGGTGCCGGCGGCGGTCTCGGCCGCGCCATTGCCGTGCGCTTTGCGGAGCGCGGCGCGTCCGTGGTGGTTCACTGTCACCGGAACCGTTCCGGGGCAGACCAAACTGCCGGGCTGGTGCGCAACGCGGGAGGCTCCGCTCTGGTGGTGCAGGCCGACCTCACCACTGTTGACGGGACCACCGATGACGGACCGGAATCCGTCATGGCCGCCACCGTGGAACAGTTCGGTCGCGTTGACGTGCTGGTGAACAACGCCGGCGTCTATCCGGTCACCCCGATGATGGAGATGAGTATTGCGGAGTGGCGAGCGGTGGTCGCGGCCAACCTTGACAGCGCCTTTGGCTGCACCCAGGCCGCCGCGCGGCGCATGGGTGAGCAGGGCCGTGGCGCTATTGTCAACATCGCCTCGATTGAGGGCTCATCGCCCGCGCACGGACACAGCCACTACAACGCGGCCAAGGCGGGAGTAATCATGCTGACCCGTTCCTCAGCGCTGGAGCTCGGCCCCAAAGGCATCCGCGTGAACTGTGTGTCCCCCGGCCTGATGGACCGCCAGGGGCTGGAAGAGGCGTGGCCGGAGGGAGTCGCTTCGTGGAAGAGAGCCGCGCCCCTGGGCCGAACCGGCGCCCCGCACGAAGTTGCCGACGCGTGCCTCTTTCTGGCCTCTGACACGGCTGCCTGGATAACGGGTGCCAACCTGGTAGTGGACGGCGGCGCCTCCTGCCGGCCGCTGTTTTAGCCGGCTGTGCCGCCGGCCGCACATCGAAACCTCACCACTGGCCCCACCAAACGGGTAACTTCTAGGGCGAGAACCTGCCGTACTTGGTGTTTCCCTGCAGAAGTTGTATGGTGGATCCAGTGTCGATCCGGGCACGTCACCAGTAGCAAAAGGATTCTTGAGATGAGAGAACAATGGGATGCGGTTCCAAAACAAGACCGGTTTGACCTGCGGGACGGCCGAGAAACCATGAAAGCTGTTGTTACCTGCGGCAATGGAGGCTACGAAAAACTACAGTGTCGTGAGGTAAGCCTGCCTGCGCTTGACTCGGGCGAGGTTCTCCTGCACGTCCTTGCCGCCGGAGTCAACAACACGGAAATAAATACCCGCGTCGGCTGGTACTCGGCCTCGGTTACAACCGGTACAGAGGATGCGGCATCTGCCGGAGAACAGTCGCCAACCGACAGGGCCGACGGTGGCTGGAACGAGACAACACCGTTCCCGTTTATCCAGGGTACAGACTGTTGTGGCCGTATCGTAGCCGTAGCCCCCGGCGGGGATCAAAGCACGATCGGTTCCCGCGTGCTTGTGCGCGCCTGCATGCGGCCATACGGTTTCGGGTCCATGGAGAACATCTGGATGGGCTCTGATTTTGACGGCGCCTTTGCCCAGTTTGTCAAAGTCCCCGCAGGGGAGGTGTTCAGCGTTGACTGCGATTGGAGCGATGCCGAGCTCGCTACGATCCCGTGCGCCTACGGAACTGCTGAAAACATGGTTCATCGCAGTGCGGTGAGTGAAGGGGCGCATGTTCTGGTTACGGGGGCGTCGGGAGGTGTCGGTTCAGCGGCGGTTCAACTGGCAAAACGCCGCGGCGCAACCGTGACGGCGATTGCAGGAAAAGCAAAGATGGAACAGGTTCTGGCTCTGGGAGCGCATCGTGTGATTGATCGTGATGACGATGTCGTTGACGTGCTCGGTGAGAACGCGGTGGATGTGGTTGTTGACAACGTTGCCGGTCCGGCCTTTGGCGAGTTGCTGGAAGTACTGAAACGCGGTGGTAGATACGTGTCCTCCGGGGCGATCGGAGGACCGGTAGTAACACTCGATATGCGCACCTTCTATTTGAAGGATTTGACCTTGATCGGCTGTACCGCCTGGGACGAGCCGGTCTTTCCAAATCTCGTCTCTTACATCGAGCGTGGTGAATTGCGACCGCTGCTGGCGAAGACATTTCCCCTGGAACGGATCGCGGATGCCCAACGGGAGTTTCTTGAGAAGAAGCATGTGGGAAACTTTGTGTTGATTCCACCGCCATTGGACGGCGACGTTGCCGACCGGCACGCAGCGGTCATTTGACCAGTCGGTATTTTGGCACATAAATCAATTACTCACAAAGATTTAGTGCTCCAATAATGTGACCGAACGGTTGCCCCGATTCAACCTCAGACCACGATCCTATGATCAAAAATTCAATAGAGTTCAAAGGTTTTGCGGGTTGACGTTAATCGGGTATGGCTCTACTATTATTTCAGGAACTCAAAAAAAGGAGAAAAAAAGATGCAAACAAGGAAGATTGCCCTTTTGGGGCTGCTAATCGCGACCATGGTGCTGACACCGGCCGCGGTTTTTGGCGGCGGACAGCCGGAGGACGATGGGGTAGTGCAGGTCACGATGGCCGACGCATCGTGGGACAGCATTCTGGTTCATAATCGGATTGTCGCGTTCATCCTGGAAAACGGCTACGGCGGATACAGCGTGGACTATATCCCGGGCGATACGATTCCGTTGTTCAACGGCCTCGCCTCCGGTGACATCGATATCAATATGGAGTCATGGCACACCAACTTCCCGGAAGCATATGAACGGGAGTACGAAGCAGGGCGAATTGTGAACGTGGGCCAGAACCTGCCCGATGGCCCGCAGGGGTGGTGGGTGCCGCGCTACATGATTGAAGGTGATGGGGAACGCGGCATTGAGCCGATGGCACCGGATCTGCGTTCCGTGGCGGATCTGCGCGATTACGTGGAGTTGTTTCCGGACCGCGAGAATCCCGGTATGGGACAGATCATCTTTCCTCCTCCCGGTTGGGCTGCAGTTGATGTCAGCGAGCAGATTCTGGAAGAGTTTGAACTGACCGACGTGTTTACCGGTTTTCTGCCCGGTTCAGGTACCGCGCTAGCCGCGTCGATGCGGGGCGCCTACGATCGTGGTGAGCCCTGGGTAGGCTATTACTGGGAACCCACCGCCATCATGTATGAACTGGATATGGTCCGCCTGGAAGGATCCGAATTTCCTGCAGCGGAGGTTGATATTCTGATGAATACCGAGAGTGCGGAGCGCCTGCCCGAGGTTAAGGATTTTCTGTCCCGCTACAGCACAACCGTTGCGGTGAACAATGAGTTCCTCAACGTGCTGGCAAATGAGGTGGATGACGCCGAACAGGCGGCAGAGTGGTTTCTGCGCAATCGCGAAGACGTCTGGGTCGAGTGGGTGAGCGGCGAAGTGGCCGGCAACGTGCGTGCTGCCCTGCAGCAATAGGCACGAGGTTCTGTGAGCAATCAAAGTGAGTCCAGCGGGGGTGTCCAGGCGGCACCCCCGAGTTCCGCGGACTCTCAGTTCGCGGTTCGTGCGCAAGGTATCTGGAAGGTTTTCGGCCGAAATCCGGAACGGGTTCTGGAGCCAAAATACCGCGACCTGCCCAAGAAAGAGCTTCAGCGAAGAACCGGCTGTGTGGTCGGGTTGCGCGACGTCAATCTGGAAGTGAAAGCCGGGGAGCTCTTCGTACTCATGGGGCTGTCGGGAAGCGGCAAGTCCACCATGATCCGTACACTCTTGCGTCTTGTGGAGCCCACCTCCGGTACGCTGCATGTTGACGGCAAGGATGTGGGTGCCATGTCGCATAAGGAACTGCTGGAGTTTCGTCGTAACCTTGTGAGCATGGTGTTTCAGGGTTACGGGCTGCTGCCGCACTACACGGTGCTGGAAAACGCCGCCTACGGACTGCGGTTGCGCGGTGACGAGAAGGCTGAGCGGGAAGCCGGGGCAATGGAGGCGCTGAAAATGGTCGGCCTGGGGGGGTGGGAGAACTACTACCCCGCATCGCTGTCCGGCGGGATGCAGCAACGGGTAGGTCTTGCGCGCGCCCTGGCCAAGAATCCGGATATTCTATTGATGGATGAACCGTTCAGCGGTCTCGATCCGCTGATTCGACGGCAGATGCAGGATGAGCTGGTCGACCTCCAGGAGGATATCGGCAAGACAATCATCTTCGTCACTCATGACCTTCCCGAAGCGCTGAAGCTGGGAGACCGGATCGCTATCATGCGCGATGGTCAGGTGATCCAGGTGGCCGAGCCTGAGGAGATCCTGAGTAATCCTTTCGATGAATACGTACGCGCTTTTACGCGTGACGCGAGTCCCGCGCGTGTGTTTACCGCCTCTACAGTGATGGAAGAACCGGAAATGCTCTTGTACCGCTGGCAGGGACCGCTCACGGCGCGCACGGAGATGGAGCACCATAAACGCGAATGGTCGTTTGTTGTGGATCGAAAACGGGTATATCTCGGTGTTGCCACGCGGGACGTGATCGAGCGTCTCGCCAAGGAAAAGCGCGCCACCGTTGAGAAAGACGACCTGCAATACCTGGAGCCGGTAAAACCGGATGTGATTATTGAAGATCTGTTCGGGTTAGTCAGTTCCGAGAGCTACCCCTTGCCGGTGACTGATGAGCAGGGCAAGCTGCTTGGTGTTGTCCGGCCGCGGGCCATCCTGAATGCCCTGTCAACGGAGGAAAACGATGCGTGATTTTCCCGATTGGATTCGCTTTCCCGTAGCCGACCGGGTTGATCTCGCCATGCGATGGGTGCTTACGAATATGGGCTGGTTCTTCGACTGGGTCGGAGATGTGGGTTTGCGGATCCTGATTGCGGTGGAACGGACGCTGCTGTTCATACCGTGGTGGGTGGCGGTCATCGGCGTGGGGGTTCTGGCGTGGCGTGCGATCGGCAGCAAACGGTCGGGGATTGCCATGGCGGTCCTGCTTTTCATGGTTGGGGCCTTCGGGTATTGGCCCCACGCGATGAATACCCTGTCTGTGGTTATTGTTGCCGTGGCGTTCTCGATCACGCTGGGGATTCCTTTGGGAATTCTCATGGCCTGGAATAATTCCGTGCGCAACGTGCTGACACCGATTCTGGACGCAATGCAGACGATGCCGTCCTTTGTCTACCTCATCCCGGCATTGATGCTATTTGGCCTTGGGCGTGTTCCTGCAACGTTTGCAACGGTGATCTACGCGATACCGCCGGTGATCCGGTTGACCAATGTGGGAATCCGCGAGGTACCGACCGCGGTGATCGAGGCCTCAACCGCTTTTGGTGCGGACCGTTGGAATCTTCTGTTTGATGTGCAGCTGCCCCTGGCCCGACCATCGATCATGGTTGGTGTGAACCAGACCACTATGATGGCGCTGGCGATGGTGGTGATTGGCTCGATGATCGGAAACCGCGGGCTGGGAATGGAAGTACTGCTGGCGATCAACCGGGTGAATATCGGCCAGGGTTTCGAGGCGGGAATCTCGATCGTGTTTCTGGCGATCATCATTGACCGGATCACCACCGCATTCGCCAGGGCAAAGAGGGTGGAGGTGGTCACCAGCGAGGATGACGAGACCGAAGCCACCGAAGAAGCGCAGAAGGAATCCTCCAAGAGTCTGTCGGACTCTCCCGGACTGGCCGGCTGACACCAGGAGAGCGCTTCAATTCAGCGCTCTTCTCTAGTATAGAAGTATAGATTTCGGCATGCCGCCATGGTCGCGCATAAGGCGCTGTTGAAAGGCATGACATGGAAACAGGCTCATGGCGAGGACTGGCGCACGACAAAAGCCTCGCAGCCGGGCGGGTAATAGTGGTCGAATAGCACCGTGCTACCGCCGCCGGTACGCCTCGCGCGTGGCGCGCCTGGCAGCGGCTTCGCGTTCGTCCAGCTTTGTCCCGTCGGAGATCGCCTCAACTACAATATCGCGCACCTCTTGCGGCGAGTCGCTGACCGTGATCAGCTCCAAATCCTGCGCCGAGATGTTGCCGGCGGCCAGCATCGTATCGCTAACCCAGTCCAGTAGACCTTTCCAGTACTGCGAGCCATAGAGGATGATCGGGAAGTGCGATACCTTGCCGGTCTGGATCAGCGTCATTGCCTCAAACAGCTCGTCCAGCGTGCCGAATCCGCCGGGAAAGATAACAAACGCCTGCGCGTACTTGACCAGCATCGTTTTGCGCACAAAGAAGTAGCGGAAGTTGACCGCGATATCCACGTACGGATTGATCCCCTGTTCAAAGGGCAGCTCGATCCCAAGCCCCACCGACACCCCTTCCCCTTCACGTGCTCCCCGATTGCCCGCCTCCATGATGCCCGGGCCGCCTCCGGTAATCACCACAAGGCCCGAGCGCGCCAGCAATCGAGCGGTCTCAACCGCCGCCTGATACCAGCGGTGGTCCCCGGCGGTGCGCGCCGAGCCGAACAGCGTGACCGCGGGTCCCAGTCCGGCCAGACGGTCAAAGCCCTCGACAAACTCGGCTTGAATCCGCAGCACCCGCCAGGGGTCGGAGTCAATGAAGGGCAGCTGCTCCCGCGTCGGCCGCGCCAACAGCCGTTGGTCCTCGGTCATCGGCGCCGTTTTGTCTTCTCTCTCGTCTCTTGTCTCATCCATGAACCACATACTATCGCCGGCGTTCGCTTGTGGGAAGCGCCAGGAACGGGCGCGTCCCGCCCTAGGCAGGACCGGGTGCTGCGCTGCAATTCCTCGCTCAAGTCTCCAGCGCAAGGCTCCGCCGCCACCCCGGGGCGCGGCTTTCGGGCTCACTGCCGCTCGCCCGGCCGCGCCCCCTGAGCTGCGGGATTTCCGCTTCGCCCCCTCGCGCACTCCAACCGTGGTGCGTGGTTATTCGCTGTAGCGTACGGAAGCCCATTTGGTAAACACAATAAGCTCCTGAGATCGCGGCGGTGGCGAGCCGGCGTTGTCCAGGGCCAGCATCGCCTCAAGCTCGGTTGGTGCTCCCG
>REDW01000015.1 GCA_007693325.1 Spirochaetaceae bacterium | reverse complement strand
CCCGGCGCCGAGCTGCGCTGCGGCCGCCGGCGCAACGGGGTCTATACCGAGGAAGCCGCAGACGTGCTGCAGCAGCGTGTGCGGCTCGCTCTTGATCTGTTCCATGTAGCCGATGAACAGGCGATCCGGGCCGAACACCTCGCGCCAGATGGTGATGGTGCGCGCGTAGTCGCTGCGCAGCTGAAAGCCGCGCGCGTCGATGCGGCGGCGCATCTGGTCAAACGAAGCGGCGCGTATGTTGCGCCGCTGTTTCTTGGCCAGGTTGTTGACCAGGCTGGACCAGCCGCGCTCGATGGGGTTGCGCAGCAGGAAGAGCGCCTTGAGCTGCGGATTGTGGGCGTGGATCCGCCGCACCGCATCCTCATCCAGGATGGCGTAGGCCGGGGTTACCTCGCCGGTAATCTGCCCGTGGTGCGGACGGAAGAGGTCGATATACCACTGATCGGACTGCGGCCGCAGCAGGTAGTGGAAATCCCAGGCGAGGTTGCGCAGCAGCCCGTCGCCGCTGGTGCGGAAGGCGTCCCCGGTCAGGTAGTCACGCGCGCGCACCGCGCCCTCCTTGCCGAAGTACTTGGCGATACGCCGCCCGACGGCCGGCCGGTCAAAATAGTGGATCTCCTTGACCGGCGGCAGCCAGACCTCGGGGTGGTGCGCCAGGACGCGATAGAGCCACGACGAACCGCCGCGGTTGGCGCCGATACCGAGGAAGTCGGGGAAACGATGCTCTGGTCTGTGCTGTGGGTTCATTCGGCAAGTTGTTCGAAGTCGGCGCGGCTCAGGCTTGCAAGGTGTGTGGCGAGGTGGGCTCGCATGACTTCCCGTTCGCGCGTCTGGCGCTGTATCACCTGGTCGAGTATGTGGGTGGAAAAGGAGGCGCTCATGCTGACGATCCCCGGCGCATTCGATTTCATCCGCGGCCGCTTGAAAGCCACTGCTGACGAGAGATTCCGGCCTGACGTAGAATCCTGACAAGAAGATCAACACCAATTGTACGATTGTGGGGGTTAGGAATGGTGAGCCGGAGATTGCCGCGAATCATGAAGCCATGCTTTCCGCCCGAAATTGGCCCTTCGAAGCCCAATTGTCGCAGACGGGAAATGAGTTCCGGGCGAGATACGGGTCTGATATTGGCCACACGGCTACACCGTTTCCCGTACGTCGATGGTCAAGCCGCCAATCTCAGGAATCTGCATATCACGTTTGATACTCAAGATTAGCCAACCTTCGACAACATCCGCGAGATTCCGCCGGCATTCTTCCAGCGTTATCCCGGATGCGTATACCCCGGGCAGTTCACGAACCTCACCATAGAACGGTTCTTCATCGTCGATCATTTCGTAATGCGCGCGATTCAACGCAGCCTGTATGTACTCATGTATCATTGGTCAAATTATACGGCGCTTCCGATCAATGGACAAGGTCGCATCACCGTTTGCCGGAGGGCAGCAGTCCGCGGCGGACGCCCCAGCGCAGCAACGGGCGGAAGGCGAAGCCGAGGCGGCGCACCCAGGGATCGTAGAACCAGCGGCAGTCGTAGGTCAGACGCGAGGAGCGATCCGGGTCGTGGCGCAGCGCGTTGCCGCGCAGGATGTGCAGCTGTCCCGGATTGTTGCCAAAGCTGTCCAGGTCCACCGGGGCGCCGAGATAGTCTGCCAGGCGCGCGCCGGCACGCACGGTCTCGAGCACCAGCTCTTCGTAGCTCAGAACGATGTAGGAAAACCCGCCGGCGCGCAGCGCGCGCAGGCGCTTGGAAGAATCCACCAGCAGGCGCACATCAGCGCTCTGTTGTGCCGCGTGGTAGAGCAGTCGGTAGCCGCGTGAGAGATCGCCTGATTGGCGCGGCTCGGCATCGGCAAACAGCGCCCCCAGAGCGGGCACTCATCGGCTGCGGCACCGCAGGTGCAGCGGTGCTGGTCTGCGTCGATGCGTCTGATGGTGGCTCAGGCTGAAGACGTAGAGATGGGTCATTGGGGTGCTACCGTAGCGGTTGCCACGTTATACTTAACCAAGGTGACCAAGGTTGGTACACTTGTCTGGATTGAGGTGGTAAACATGGTGGTGAATCTATCCGAGGCCAGGGCGCAGCTGTCAAAGCTGGTTGACATGGCGTATCACGGGCACGCGGTTACGATAGCCAGGAACAATCTGCCGGTTGTGGACCTGGTGCCGCACAAGCCAAGCGGCAAGCGCAGCCTGGGTCTGCTGCGCGGCAGACTGACGGTCCCGGATGACTTCAATGCGGCAAGCGATGTTACAGACGGAGCGTAGCCGCGCCAACGGTTTTGCGCTTGTTTCGGACCACGAGAAGCTCAGAGCCTACGATTGCAGGGTGGTGTAGCGCCCTAGCTGAACGGAAAGAATTGCACGATCAGGGCGACGGCGGCGGCGGCAACCAGCAGGCTGAGCGGCAGCCCGACGCGAACGTAGTCACTGAAGCGGTAGCCGCCGGGACCGTAGACCATCAGGTTGGTCTGGTAGCCGATGGGCGTGATGAAGCTGGCCGAGGCGCCGACCATGATGGCGACGACAAAGGGCATGTGGCTGACCTGCAGCGCGGCGGCGGTGCTGACGGCGATCGGAAACATCAGCACGGCGGCGGCGTTGTTGGTGATGAGCTCGGTGAAGAGCACGGTCAGGAAATAGACCGAAACGAGGGCCGCAAGCGGCCCGCCGGTAGCCCCGAGCAGGGCGGACGCAATCGAGCGCGCCAGCCCGGAGTTGTCCATGGCGGCACCGAGGGCGAAGGAAGCCGCAATCACCAGCAGCAGCGGCAGGTCGATGGCGCTGCGGGCGACGCTCAGCGGCAGACAACGGCTGATGACCATCAGCCCGGCGGCGAGCAGGCCGGCCTCGAAGAACGAGAGCCAACCGAACGCGCCGCTGGCCACCATGGCGGCCAGAATGAGAAGCGCAAGCGGGGCACGCGCGGTATTGGGCGGGCGCGAATCGGCCACCTCGGCCACCAGCAGGAAATCGCGGTTATAGCGGTTGCGCTGGGCGAAGCGCGCCGCGGCCTCGACCAGCAGGGTGTCCCCGGGCTGCAGCACGATGTCGCCGAGTTTGCCGGGCAGCCGGATCCCGTTGCGCGATACCGAAAGGATGACCGCGTTGTAGCGCGAGCGGAAGCGTCCGTCGCGAATCGTTTGCCCGACCACGGGCGCGCCCGACGCCAGCACGACTTCGATCAGGCGGCGCTGCGAATGGCGGATATCGAGGCGGAAGCTCTGGTTCTGCTGGACCGACAGCCCGTGAATGCGGCGCATCTCCTTGATGGAGCCGGTCACGCCGACAAAGACAAGCAGATCCCCGGCCTGTAATACCTCATCCGGCTCGACGGCACCGATCAGCCGCGGACCGCGCTGGATCTCGGCCAGGTAGATGTTAGGCATGTTGCGCAGCCCGGCCTGCGCGATGGACTTACCCACCAGCGGACCGTGCGGCTCGACGCGCATTTCTATACTGTACTCGCGCGCGTTTTCGAGCTGCTCGATCGCGCCGCCGCGGGCCGGGATCAGCCACGTGCCGACGGTCAGCATGTAGATGAAGGTGAGCGCGGCAAGCGGCAGCGCCACGGCCGAGATAGCGAAGAGCCCCAGCGAGTCCTGACCGAGGCGGCTCATCAGTAAGCCGTTGACCACCAGGTTGGTACTGGTCCCGATCAAAGTGCAGAGACCGCCGACGATGGCGGCGTAACTCAGCGGCAGCAACAGCTTGCTGACCGGGATACCGATGCGCCGCGCCCACTCCTGCAGCGCCGGTATCATCATGGCCACGATCGGCGTGTTGTTGAGGAAGGCGCTGAAGGCGATGGTGGGCAGCATCAGGCGCGCGAGCGCGGTGCGCGTGCCGCGCGGACGGCCCAGCAGACGCTGCGCCACCCATGATACTGCGCCGGTTTCGCGCAGGCCGGCCACCACGACGTAGAGAACCGCGACGGTGAGCACTCCGGTATTGGAGAATCCGGCCACCGCTTCCTGCGAGCTCAGTACTCCAGTGAGGATCAGGAAGGCCATCGCCGCCAGCAGGACGACATCAGCGGGCAGACGCGTGGCCGCCAGCAAGCCGAGCACGGAAACTACGGTGATCGCGGTCAGAATTGCGTCAGGATTCACGGGGCTGCTCATACACGGGGCAGAAGCCCGCGGCGGGCGCCCCAGCGCAGCAACGGCCGGAAGGCGAAGCCGAGGCGGCGCACCCAGGGGTCGTAGAACCAGCGGTAGTCGTAGGTCAGACGCGAGGAGCGATCCGGGTCGTGGCGCAGCGCGTTGCCGCGCAGGATGTGCAGCTGTCCCGGATTGTTGCCAAAGCTGTCCAGGTCCACCGGGGTACCAAGATAGTCTGCCAGGCGCGCGCCGGCACGCGCGGTTTCGAGCACCAGCTCTTCGTAGCTCAGAACGATGTAGGAAAACCCGCCGGTGCGCAGCGCGCGCAGGATCTTGCGGTTGCCGTACCACCAGCTGACAAGCGCAACCGCCAACTCGGTCAGAAAGGCGAGCCCGAGGCGGAACTTGAGCCTGCCGTTGTTACGGCTGCGCAGCCATTTGCGGTAGTGCGACACGAAGTAGCCGCGCGGGTCCTTGACCAGAAAGACAACGCGGGCCTCGACCTCGGTATCCGGGGGGCGCTGCAGCAGCGCGCGCAGGCGCTTGGAGGAATCCACCAGCAAGTGCACATCACCGGTCTCCCGCGCGGCACCGTAGAGCAGGCGGTAGCCGTGCGCCAGGTCGCCGCTCTGGCGCAGCTCGGCATCGGC
>REDW01000062.1 GCA_007693325.1 Spirochaetaceae bacterium | reverse complement strand
GAAATCGCGTAGCCGGCCTTACGCCGCCCTGCTGGAATAACCACCAGCACCGCCAGCACGTAGAATAGAATCAACGAAAGGATCAACGGAGCGTCGGGGTGCACACTACGCCGCAGCGCGTGCTGGCGGTCCAGTCCCAGCTCGTTCTCCACCACCGCCAGTGTTTCGCGTGCCTGCTGAAATAGCGGCCGCATCACAAGCGCACGGCGCAGCAGGAAGACCGAACGTGCGTGATGATCCGCAGCAAATGCGGTCACTGCGGTGTTGTAGAGCAATCCCGGATGGTCAGCCGCCTGCTGCAGAAGCTGCTGTGAAACCTCGTACGCCTCTGCCCATTCCTCTTGCTGGTAATGCTCCGCAACGCGATCCAGCTGCTCCGCATCCGGTGCCGGAATGAGCATCCCTGCACCGAGCAGCAGCACCACTGAGAACAGCGCGATGCTTTCCCGGCGCCGGCGCCGCACGTAGATTACTACGGTCACCATGATCAGGCCGGGCATTGTGGTCAGGTACGTTCCCGGAAGACGAAACAGGTCCAGCGTGGCAACGCGCCTGACCTGCTCGGCAGACAGCAACTGCGGCAGCTGAGGCGGTTCAACAGGGGCCGCCTCCGAGCGGTCCACAACCTGCACCGGAAATGTCCGCGCAGCCTCACGATGTATAGTGCGGCTCTCTGGATCGTACCAGGCAAACGGCGCCACGCTGATCCGAAAATCACCTGCGGCGGTAGGCCGCAGCCGGACGGTCTGAGTACGAGTCCCAACGTAACCGCGCGTACCACTGAGAAACCGCTCGCTGGACTCGCTGTCCGAGACCACCAGCCCTTCGGCGCTAACAGAAGGAAACTGCAGAAAGCCAAGGTTACCAACCCCCTGAACCAGCATCTGCACTTCAACCGTTTCATCCAGTCCGATCTCGGCGTGGTCAATTTGTGAGCTGAACCGGAAACTGCCAACGGCTCCGGTATCACCGGTGCCCTCAGGTAGCGGCTCGACCGAGAGGTTCAACCCGCTGGCCCGACGGGTAAGGCCAAAGGCAGCGATCTCGGCGGGCGGCAACGTGAGCGCACCGGAAGCCGAGGGAGTCAGCAGATACGAGGCTACCGGAACGCGGAAGAGCTCGATATCGCCGTAGCGCGTTGACTCGATCTCGCCAACTCCCGGCGCTTCTTCAAACAGGGCTCCCGAGGGGGGCTGAACCGAGATCTGGTCGGGAAACGTAACCTCGGTCACCCGTATCATGTCCAGCGTAACCGCCACACTCTGCCCCTCCACAACGGTATCACTGTGAACACGCCATTCGATGTCAAAAGGCACCTGGTCTGGTTGATTGCGCAGTGCTATTTCAACCAGTGTGGGACGCGTCACGTATTCACGCTGCGGTGTGACGATGGTCAGCGGATCAATGATCCAGCGCCCGGCCTGGTTCCCCTGGAAATCCACCCGTACCTGCGTTGACCGCGATTCAGCGGCGCGCGCATCGCGGGTGGTTACCTGCACGCCGCCAACACGCCCCAGTGCAGCCGGATACTCCGGCTCCACGACTTCGACCAGCGCCGCATCAACCGGCTCAATCTCAACCATAATCGAGAAACGGTTACCCTCCGCTACGCGAGTTGGCATGACACTGGTGGGAATCGCCGCTGATTCGGCTGCCAGACCCCCGGCCGTCCACAACCCAAACAGGGCGAGGATCACCAGTCGCGGACGGACTCTTGGTCGGGAATCTCTTCTACGGCAAACCATCTCTGCTCTTCCCTTCTGCGAATGTATTCAAGGATGCGCCGCGATTCATCAACCGCCGCTGCGTTCTGCTCGCCAGGTTCACTGCGGCGCGGCACTGTTACCGCGTCGCTGACCTGTACGCGCTCGAGCGCCAGTTCCAGGTTAACCTTGGCCGAAATACTGGTTGGGTTGAGGCGCAATGCTTCGATGAACTGCTGGTACGCCTCGCGGTAACGGCCGGCTTCATACAGAAGCAACCCGGTATTGTAGTACACGCCAAACAGCAGCGAATCTGAGTCGCTCTGGCGCGCCAGCTGCCACATACCAAGTGCCGACTCATTCTCGCCCAGTGCGTGGTAGACATTGCCCAGATTGAACGAAATCCACTGTTCCAGCTGCTCGTGCTCGAGCGCTTGCAGATAATTGACCGTGGCGGTCTGATAACGCCCCTGGCCGAATGCGTAGTTACCGCGCAGCACCGACACGTGGGGCTCGGCAATCCCGCACGAGGATATCAGCAGAGCTGCCGCAACGGCAGCGACGGTCAAAACAGCCCTTTCCATCGAATAATCCGTATTGCACTATAGCAGACAAACAACAAGAGTGCAGGAATGAGGAATAGCCGGTACCGCTCAACCGCTACCAGCCGGAATCCATCGCTCGTCATTGTTGTCTCGTAGCGGCGGATTTCACGAACCAGCCGCCCGAAGGCGTCAGCATCCTGAAGCCGCACCATGGCCGCTCCGCTGACCTCGGCAATCGCAGCCAGCGACTCGAGGTCAACCCGCGAGACTACTATCCGGCCTCTCTCATCAATCACCTGTCCTCCCTGTGGCAACGGTATAGGAGCACCGCTGGCGCTGCCCGCAGCTACGCTGAAGACCGGAACACCGGCGGAGGCCGCCTCGCGAGCGGCACGCAGCGGAGCACCGTCGAGCGACTCTCCGTCCGAAAAGAGTACGATGACCCGATTGCGGTTTGTAGCGGTGGCAAAGGATTGCCGGGCGGCGCGTATCCCCGCTTCAACGTTGGTACCAGCCGAGGAGTACATATTGGGATCCATTGCATCGATGAACTGGTCCACGGCGTGCAGATCCTGCGTCAAAGGTACCGCGGTCAATGCGCTGCCTTTGAAGACGGTCACGCTGAAGCGGCTCTCGGGAAACTCCTGCAATAGCGCCCGCATTACATCCTTGGACCGCTCCAGCCGTGATGGGGCAACATCTTCGGCCCACATACTGCGTGATATGTCAGCCGCAATCGCGATATCCAGGCCGCGTCGGTCCTGCTCCAGCGTTTGCTGGCCCCAGCTGAATCCGGCCAGTGCAAAGACCGCCAGGAACAGTGCGGCATTGAAGAACAGCGAGGAGAAGAACCACTTGACCAGGTAGAGGCTCAGCACATCCTGCTCGCGCCAGTAGCCGGTCAGTTGCGCCAGATCCCTGCGGCCTTGAACGTACTCGCGCCATTGGATCAGCATCACCGGAATCAGAACCAGCAACAGCCAGAATGCTTCGGGGTGAGCTATTGTCACAGGATCTCCCTCAGCAGCCATTTGCGGAGCACGAAATCGAGCAGCAGCAGACCGAGCGCGAGCATAAGCCATTCCCGGTGAAAAGGGTATCGCTGCACCTCAACGCGCACCCGACGCTCGACGGTCTCGATGGTGTCGATGCTCTGCAACACCGCCTGCAGCGTACCGGAACTGCCGGCGTGGAAGTAGGAACCATTGGCGATGTCCGCGATAGTGCGCAGCAGCTCCTCGTCAAAGCCACCCTCAAAGCGACCGCGGAAAATCCGCCCGGTGTGCGGGTCTTCAAACTCCAGCACTGCCTCCTGCTCGGTGCCGATAGCAACGGTGTAAATTCTGATACCTTTCTGTGCAGCAACCCGTGCGGCGGTTTCTGGCAGAATCTCTCCGGCGTTATTGATGCCATCTGTCAACAGCACTATCACGCGTTCGGGAGCTTTGCTGGTCTCAAGGTGCAAAGCGGCAACCGCCAGCGCGTTGCCGATTGCCGTGCCGTCGCCCAGTTCCATGATGCGCACCTGATCCAGCGCTGCCAGCAGGGCACCGTGATCTACCGTTGGCGGCATTCGCAACGCTGCTTCCTTGGCAAAGCTCACCAGTCCGATTGCGTCGTTCTCACGGCGCTGTACAAAGTCACGGATCACCCCGCGTGCGCTCTCGAAGCGTGTTTCGGGGGCAAAATCCTGGGCTGCCATAGTGGGTGACTCATCGAGCACAAACATGATGTCGATACCACGGCTAAGATAGACACGCTCGCGCTCAACCAGTGTTGGACCGGCGAGTGCCATGATCATCAGAACCGCTCCCGCCCAGAAGCAGGCGGCTGCGCTGAGATACAGAAAACGCAGCCCCACAACGCCGGAGTGAAAACTGATACCCTTCCACAATTGAACCGGAAGAGCGAGTTTTCCGCCACGGCCATGCCACACATGCCGGAAGTAGAACAGCACCGGCAGAAATAGCAGCAGCAGCAGGTATGCGGGAGCCTCAAATACCCACACGCTCACTCCTTTGCTGATACACCGCATTGCGGCGTCGCGGCTGACGCGGCGTGCGGCGCTGCTCAAGTTTCTCAACCACCGTGCGTAGCTGCGCGATATGTGAGCTACGCTGCTCGGTTGGAGCGGCAAGAGAGGCAAACTTGACCAGATCACCGTAGCGGAACAACTCCAGCAGGAGCCCCCGATCCTCCGCCGCCGGAACCAGCCGCTCAAGATGGCTGTCGAGCTCACTGGTGGTTAGCGACATGCAGTCGGTGCGCAGCCTGGTTGAGAGATAGCGCCTGATATGCTCGAGCAGCGCGATATAGAAATCACGCCCATCGGTTTCCGCCAGCGAAGCACTCAGATGCTTCAACGCGCGTGACAGCCTGCGGTACGGTTGGCGCTCCCGATAACGGCGTACGAACTCCTGCACGTACCTGCGTCCGCGGCTCACCGAGATAATCCAGAGGAACGGCAGCAGTACCAGCAGCACCGCAAAGAGCGCGATCCACAGCCGCGTGCC
>REDW01000023.1 GCA_007693325.1 Spirochaetaceae bacterium | reverse complement strand
CGGCCGCGGTCGCGCTGAATCGCGGCAATTGTCGCGTTCCACTCGGCCGGGCCTGCCTCTGCGGCAGCCTGCGGCCAGTAACCGTCCGGCCAGACCGGCGAACGATGGCCGGGAGTCCCGGCGTATAGCAGCAGGTCCTGCTGCGCGATCCGGATGTGCTCGAGCTGGTGCCAGAAGCTGTACGGCACGTGCGGCGGCCGGGTGTTGATCAGGCTTTGGGGAAAATCCGCTACCGCGTCTTCCAGATTCAAATGCGCACCATTGCCCGACAGCCCGTCACTCAGCCTGGCCCTGGCATCCTTCTGTTCGGTGTGATCCATGTCATCACTCCCTTGATCATAGATTTCTACTCCAGTGCGCTAATGAAGTCCTGCAGTTCGTCTGACGCGTCGGTAGTAAACGCCCACAGTTCTTCATCGGCACACGTCGCAAAGGCCGCCAACGTAGTGGAGACGTCGCTATTGATATCGCGCGCATGGCGCACGTGGGTAGTGCGATAGAACGACAGGCGCTTGTCTGGGTAGACGCCGATTTCCAGCAGCTTGTGCGCTCCGGCGCGCAGCAGCTTCAGCTTTGCGCGCAAGTCGGCTTCGGATTCCACGCTCCAGACACCCAGTACAATCGGCTGGGTAAGCTCGTTTACGTCGCCAATAAACTCGCCGCGCAGCAGCTGGTCGCGCTGCTTTCCCAGATAGCTGACAAAATCAAGATGCTCGGCCAGCTTGCGATCGGTAGCGTAGAAATGTCCGGTCTGCGGGTCAAGGGTAAAGATGATAACGTTGTCCATCGCCTGGCCGTAGCTCTTGAACAGTGCGCCGCGGTACTGCGAGTAGTCTACCGTGGTTTGCAGACGCTCGAACCGCGATTTGATCTCAATAGCGGTCTCGATCAGCCGGCTCTTCAGCTGAGGGTACTCCGAACGTAGCGCCTCGACCTCGCTCTGCAGTGCGGCCGCTTCCAGCCGTCCCAGCAGAAACGCCAGCACCGAGCGGAAGATCGTGCGCACGTTGTGGTACTTGCCGAATTGCAGAATGAGGTCAAACAGGTAGAGCTGAATCTTGCGCAGCTGCCAGATATAGGCTATGACCTCGGTGCGGCTGGATTGCGCTGTCAGCCGCGACTCCTCGGCAATGGTCTTGAGTTCATGGAATCGCTGCTCGAGCTTCAGGAACCAGCGGTCCATGCGGTCACCGGATTTCGGCAGCTGGATTACCCAGCTGGTGCCGGCTCCAGGCATGCTCTCAACCGAGATATTCTCTACGCCGAACGTGGAGTAGATCTGAACCGTTCCGAGCCCTTCGCCCTTGCGCCTGCCTTTGGTAGTGCTGCCGACAAACGCCGGATAGCCGTCGGCACCGCACTGCAGCAGCGCGGGATCCATTCCGGTACCGTTGTCGGTGATACGCAGTGCCAGGTCGGGGCCCTCTTCGCTCAGCTCGATTTCGATCACACCCTTGCGGCCGGCCTCGGCAATTGCTTCCAGCGCGTTGGACACAATGTTGACCAGGGCGCGCCCAAAGTTGACGTAATAGCCCAGAACATTTGTCGACTCGGTATCGAGGGTCAGTTTGACGGTGCACGGAACCGCGTAGGCCTCAATATACGGAATAATTCGCTCCAGAATGAGGTCCTTCACGTTGACCGCGTGCGTGCTGCTGACCGTATCGCGAAACGCGTTCAGAATATTGATCAGAGTTGTGGTCTCGCGGTTGATATCCTCGATGATCCGGCCGCAGTTATCTATCGACAGCATCTCGACCATGTGCGCCAGAAGCCGAATGGTTTTCTTGGCATCGTGGCGCGTGCGCCCGATCTCTTCGTGAAATAACTCGCGTGTTGCAGCCGACGGCAGCGCCTCGATCCTGATCTCATTGCGGTGCGCAAACATGTGGTAGTAGATCAGATTACGGTAGACGGTGGTCTTGCCGACCGAGAAGCCCTTGCGCTGAAAAAACTCCAGCGTATCGGTCTGTTTCTCCCAGACATAGAGGTAGAGCGTTGAATCCGCTGGAATGCTGTGTGCCAGGTGCTCGATAAACAGCGTTCCTATGCCGCGTCCGCGTCCAAACGGGCTTGTTACCAGCTTGTAGATGTGAAAACTCTGCCTGGCTCTATCCGAGTATACCAGCACAAAGCCGAGGATCTCGCCTTCCTCGATCCAGACGTAGCTGTGCTTGTAGTCTTTCTCTATCTCGCTGTCTTTGACGTACGGAGAGGGGATGACAAACGTGTCAATATGCAGCAGCGGATTGCGTTCCACCCGGCGTTCGAGCTCGGGGGTCAGTGGCTGGATCGCCGTGATCCCGCCGGTAGTCTCGCTCATGGCACCACTGTAGCATGAAATGCGGGCGGCGGGCATGGTAGGGAGAGGGGCATTCTGCTATGATGTGTGCATGGCGAAGACGATTGACGACAAGAAAATCATCTATTCGATGCACCGCGTGAGTAAATCACACGGTACCAGACAGGTTCTGAAAGACATATCGCTGTCGTACTTCTACGGTGCCAAGATCGGCGTTATCGGGCTCAACGGCTCGGGGAAATCGAGCTTGCTGCGCATACTTGCCGGCGTTGACCAGGAGTTCAACGGAGAAACCGCGGTCTCGCCCGGCTATACCATCGGTTTCCTGGAGCAGGAGCCGGAACTGGAGAACGGAAAGACGGTGCGCCAGATTGTGGCCGAAGGCGCCGCCGAAGTCCTGCAGCTGCTGGCGGAATTCGAAGCCGTCAGTGCGGCCTACGGCGAACCGGATGCCGACTTCGACAAACTGGCCAACAGGCAGTCCGCCATCCAGGAGAAGATCGACGCGGTCGACGGCTGGGAGCTCGATTCGCGGCTGGAACTGGCGATGGATGCGCTGCGCTGTCCGCCCGCGGATACCCCGGTTGAGATACTCTCCGGCGGTGAGCGGCGCCGCGTAGCGCTGTGTCGGCTGCTGCTGCGCAAACCCGACATCCTGCTGCTGGACGAGCCCACCAACCATCTGGACGCCGAAACCGTTGCCTGGCTCGAGCGTCATCTGCGCGAGTATCCCGGCACCATCATTGCGGTGACCCATGACCGCTACTTCCTGGATAACGTTGCCGGCTGGATACTGGAGCTCGACCGCGGTGAAGGCATTCCGTGGAAGGGCAACTATTCAAGCTGGCTGGAACAGAAGCAGATGCGCCTGGCGCAGGAAGAGAAGGGCGAAAGCGAGCGCCGGCGCACACTGGAACGCGAGCTCGAGTGGGTGCGCATGAGTCCCAAGGGCCGCCAGACCAAGAACAAAGCGCGCATAACGCAGTACGAGAAACTGCTGAGCGACAGCAGCCGCGAGAAGGTGCGCGAGACCCGCCTGACCATCCCTCCCGGGCCGCGGCTCGGTTCGATCGTCATCGAGGCCGACAAGCTGACCAAGGCCTACGCTGAGAAACTGCTGTTTGAGAACCTGAGCTTTCAGGTGCCCCCCGGAGCGGTGGTCGGGATCGTTGGCCCAAACGGCGCCGGCAAGACCACGCTGTTCAAACTGATAACCGGCATCGAAGAGCCCAACGAAGGTAGCATACGCCTGGGGGAGACCGTCAAGTTGGCCTACGCCGACCAGATGCGCAGTAACCTCGATCCCGACAAGAGCGTCTGGGAACAGCTTTCCAACCAACAGGACATCATCAGGCTTGGCACCGTGCGCGAGGTCAATTCGCGCGCCTACTGTGCCTGGTTCAATTTCTCCGGCGCCGATCAGCAGAAGAAGGTCGGCGTGCTCTCCGGCGGTGAGCGCAACCGTCTCAACCTGGCGCTGATGATCAAGGAGGGCGCCAACGTGCTGCTGCTCGACGAGCCCACCAACGATCTGGACGTCAATACGCTACGCGCACTGGAAGAAGCGCTCGACGGCTTTGCCGGCTGCGCGCTGGTGATCAGCCACGACCGCTGGTTTCTTGACCGTGTTGGAACCCATCTGCTGGCTTTTGAAGACGATGGAGTGGTCTGGTACGAGGGCAGTTGGAGCGAGTACGCCGAAGCGCGCCGCAAGCGCCTGGGAGCCGCAGCCGACCGGCCGCATCGCTACGTCCATCGCAGTCTGACCCGCTAACACTTCAGTAGCACTGGCCGGCAGCCAGATCATCGCTGTAGATCGCGTCCACGCCGAGTTCGCGCAGCCGGTGATAATCACTGCACGAGTTGACGGTGTGTGCGTAGCTGGCAATCCCGTACTCCGAGAGGCGTGCCGCAAGACCGTCCTCCGCGATGACCACCGGCATAGCCAGCGCCACAAGCACATCGCCGTGGCGCTGCCGCATGTCGCGTGCCTGCATCACTACCCGGTCGCTATCGCGGTTGCCGGGGTAGCGGTAGAGCGTCCAGATCACATTCCGGTAACCCTGTTCCAGCACCGCGCCCAGCTCATCTGGATGATACAGCTGCGGAACGATCCGCCGTTGGTGACCGTCGATATGCTCGGCTATCTTCTGCAACGCTTCGATATTGTCGCGCTTGACATCGGTGACGATAACCGCGCGCGGATTCTGCCACAGGAAGTCGCGCAGTTGGTCCAGGTCCAGCGGGGTTACCCCCAACGGGCTCTCCAGTTGGCGCAGTTCGCGGTAAGCCAGAGGCTCGTCGGCCGGAAAGCCGTAGAGGCGTTCGAATATGGTGTCCCAATCGTGCAGCCCAATGAGCCGCCGGTCGGAGGTCCATTCGAAGTCCAGTTCAAATACGTTGAAGCGTGCGGCATTGGCCTGCAGCGCTTGCAGCGAATTGGTGTAGGTTGTCCCGTTGTAGCGGCCACCGGCGTGGGCAACCGTCACCAAATCCTGCCGCAGCGCGTGCGCCGGAGATTGGCTGCCGAGCGGGTAGACATCGAATCGTTCCAGCTGAGGAT
>REDW01000132.1 GCA_007693325.1 Spirochaetaceae bacterium | reverse complement strand
TGTGCAAACTGGAAGGCAACAACCCGGCCGGCTCGGTGAAGGATCGGCCGGCGTACTGGATGATTCGCCGCGCCCAGGAAAGTGGCCGCATCCGCCCGGGTGATACACTGATCGAAGCCACCAGCGGCAATACCGGCATTGCATTGGCGATGGCAGCGTCGGTCATGGGTTACAAGATGGTTTTGGTGATGCCGGAACACATGAGCGCAGAACGCCGCGCCACCATGAAGGCGTTTGGCGCCCGACTGGTGCTGACCTCCAAAGCCGGCAGCATGGAGGAGGCAATCGATAGCGCTCGCCGCATGGAATCCAACGGCGAAGGTGTAATTCTGGATCAGTTCTCAAATCCGGATAATCCGCTGGCGCACTACGAGAGTACCGGCCCGGAGATCTGGCGCGATACCGATGGCCGGGTGACCCACTTTGTGGCTTCAACCGGCACCACCGGCACGCTGATGGGAACCTCGCGCTTCCTGTGCGAGCAGAACCCCGGAATCTCGATTGTAGGTGTAGTCCCCGACACCGAAGGCGGTATCCCCGGAATCCGCGCCTGGCCGCCGCAGTACCAGCCGCGTATCTTTGAACCAGAGCGCTTGAGCGAGCAGCGCACCGTTGACAAAGCGCGCGCCGAGGAAATGACGCGGATACTGGCGTCAAGCGAGGGGATCTTCTGCGGCATCTCCTCCGGGGGCAATATGGCGGTTGCGCTGGAGCTGGCGCACGAGCTCGATCGGCAAGGGCGCAAAGACGCCCTGATCGTGACAATCATCTGCGATCGCGGAGATCGCTACCTCTCAACCGGAGTATTCCCGCAGTAGGCGATTGTGCCACGCTGGGCCCCGACTCTCGGCACCGGCTGCAACTACCCGGTTCCCTCAGCGCTCAGTCCAGGTAACGTGCCTTGGCCGCCAGATGCTCGCTGAAGGTACGCGACAACACGATATCACCGTTGTTCTTGTGCAGGAAGAAGAAGTAGTCACTGTCCGGTGGATCGAGTGAGGCTTCGATCGCCTCGCGTCCCGGGTTGCCGATTGGTCCCGGCGGCAGGCCGGCAAAACGGTACGTGTTGTACGGGTGTTCAACGTAGGTATCCGCGAACGTCGGCTGCCGCTTGCTGGTACCAAGAGCAAAGTTGACTGTGGCATCGGACTCCAGGCGCCAACCGCTTCGGAGTCTATTCCAGAAGACCCCGGCCACCTCTGAGACGTCATCCTCAAGCGCTTCCGCCTGCACAATCGATGCCAGCGTCAGTACTTCGTGCAGCGTTCGTCCCTGCTCAGCCAGCGTCTGTTGCCACTCGTGTGGCAGATTCTGCGCCAGGCGATTGACCATGCGGCGGACGACCGACCGGGCATTGCTGTCTGGCTCGAAGCGATAGCTATCGGGAAAGAGATAGCCCTGAAGATCCTGTTCGTCCTGCAGGTCGCCCAGAACCTCCAGATCGCGATAGCCCTGCTGCATCACAGCGTTCTGCGCAAACTGCTGCTGCTCGACTATTCCGCGTGCATCCAGCCGCTCGGAGATCTGCTGAATAGTCCAACCTTCCGGAAAGGTTACTACCAGCGAACGGTCAATAACCGCGCCGGAAGTCAGCCGCTGCAGGATCGAGCGCGCTGAGTCGGCTGCCGAGAGCGCGTAATAGCCGCTCTGTATATTGCCGGTTTGCCCGGTCACACGGGCGTACCACTCCAACAGCCGTGCGCTGCGGATCAGACCGCGACTATGCAGTTCCGCGGCCACGCTGCGAACGCTCTGTCCTGCACTCACCTGCACCTCAACGGTCGGCGCTTCCTGCTGCACAGGGACCGTTAGCCCGCGGTAGACGTACCAGCTGCCGGCAGCCAGGACAAGCAGCAGCACACCGAGTACAGACAGCACTATAGCGCGGCGCCGATTGCGCTGTGGAGGATCTGCATGCGGTTCTTGCGCGTTATTCACTGAAGGCATTGTAGCCGGATGGAGGAGCTTTGTCTCGCTAAGCTGCGCCGGCGCGCGCGGTGACCACCAGCTCGAGTCCGTCGCGCTGATTTGTCCCCAGCAGAGAGACAGAACGCTCAACGCACCCAAAGCCTGTTTCAATCAGGATCTGCTTCAGTTGCTTCCAGCCGAGTGCGTACAGCGCCGTTGTCGCCTCAAGCGCGTGCCCGGGCGCGCTCGAGGCGAGCGGGACAATGCTGATGTGGAACGGGATCAGCTCCGCCGCAGTGCGCTCACCGTAGCGCCGAATCAGCCGGTAGTCATCGGTTTCAATCAGCGGCAACTCTCGAACTGCGCGCTGCTGCACCACATCGAAGTCAATTCCCTGCACAATGAAGACCCCCAGAGGTCGCAACAGTCGCTGAACCGCGGCGCAGACCCGTCTGACCGCTGCGCCACTCTCGGCGTGCGCCAGTGTATTGCCCAGGCACAACACCGCGTCGTAGGACGCATCAGGCCAGTCTGCAGATCGATCGAGGCTCTGCATCGAAGCAGTGACAAACTTCCCGCTTTCAGCGCTGCGGTGTTGCTGTTCTTTGTTGACCGCCACGGCTACCATCTCCGCACTGGAGTCTATTGCATCGACCCGATAACCGCGCGTGCGCAGCGCCAGCGCCAGACTGCCGCTGCCGCAGCCTATGTCCAGCACACAACGCGCGTTCACAGCCTGCAGCTGAGCGTTGAGAATCTCAACCGTTGCCTGCTGCAGCGGAAAGAGCGAGTCGTAGAGCTGGACGAACGTTGCGTAGAACTCCTGGTGTCTGTTCATTTCATCTACTCATCGTGTACCGCATCAGGTTCGGGTACCGGTCACCGCGTGCATGACTGTTGGTCCGTCACACGTGTCTTCACCGGAAACCAGCTGCTCAATCAAGGGGGCGAATCCAGCGTCTTCCAACACGCTGAGCCAGACATGCCTGGAGAACAACCCCATGATATGGCGGTCGTGCTCGGCGTGAACGGTGCCGTCTGCCTGCTTCAACAGATACGCAAAATCAACGGTGTACGTGGTGTCATCGGGATCGGGATCCCAGGTCCATTCCAGGAAGCGAATGCCTCGTCCCTGGTTGTCATCGCTGCCGCCGTGATCTACGCCCTCCCGGAAGCTCTCGCGCAGGAAATCCGGCGCCATGAACACCAGGCCACCGCGGACACAGTGGTGGGCCGCAGTCTCGGCCATCAGACGAAGATCTTCCTCGGTTGCGATGTAGGAGACCGCGTCGTGGACAAAGACCGCATCAAACTGCTGCTCGAGACGCACGTGCCGCATGTCTCCGTGAACCAGCGTGCACTCGGGATTGGTAGCAGCGCAGACCGCCAGCATCCGCGGCGAGACGTCAACCAGAGTCATCTCATAGTATTGCTTGAGGAAATAGGCGTTGTTGCCACCGCCGCATCCAAGCTCCAGAACCGTCCGTATCGGCCGCGGGTGCCGACTGAACAGCTGATGATAGCTGCGCGCCTCATCGCGATAGTCCTCAACGGGGGAGAGCAGCGGCCACCAGTGAGCCAGATCGTTATAGAGTTTTGGCGGCAGAAGATACGGCATACCAACAGTATAACGCGACTGGGCGCGCGTCGCACCCGTGAAGTTTTCGTTCTTTTTCTCTTCCCATTCTCAAGTTCTTGTGAGATAATACCTTCGTGCCGATAGTGTTTGCTGCCCTTTTGGATCTCGTCCTGAACTCCCAGAGACTGACCGAAAAGACCTCACATATCGCGTACAAAGAAACTGCGGGCCAGACCTGAAACAGGTTAAGAAAAGGCCAAAGAGGATGTAGACATGGCTACAAAACTGTACGTTGGAAATCTTAGCTACTCAACGCAAGAAGAGGACTTGCGCTCTCTGTTTGCACAGTACGGCGAGATTGTTTCCCTCAACATTGTAATGGACCGTGACACCGGCCGCTCCAAAGGCTTCGGCTTTGTAGAGATGGCCGATGACGCCGCAGCCCAGGCAGCTGCATCCGCCCTCGACGGTGGCGAGTTCGAAGGACGCAACCTCAAGGTTAACGAGGCCCGTCCGAAACCTGCCTACGATTCGCGACCACGCCGCTACTAATACACGCTCACATCGCGAATACTACGAAAGGCGCCCTGCAAAGGCGGCGCCTCTTTACTTCGTTGTAGCACATACGGGCGATCGGAGGTTCCCTCCGGTCGCCCGGTTATTCATGATTTCTCGACTTTCGGCGGAGGGTACATATGGCCAGACGATCGTTCAAAGGTGACAAGCGCCGGCGACAACTAGATAAGCAGCGCAAACAGGAAGAGAAGCGCAAAAAGCGGCAGAATAAGGACCCTAACGCCCCCGAGGACGACAAGTCCTACCTCGAGTATCTCTCTCCCGGCGGCCCCGTGGATCAACGATTTGTTGAAGAAGAAGAGACAGACGAAGAACAGGATGAAGAAGAGGAAGAGCGCGAATAGCCGACCCGCATTTCGTTTCTGATTGACAATTCGCTGCTATACCCCCGATACTGAACCTGAACTCAATGTCTTAGGTTCCATCGAGAGAGAGCGACTGTTCCCGGTCGCCGCCGAAGGTGCAAGCAGCAAATCCGCCAGGTTTGCTCGTGAAACTCTCAGGCAAAGGGATCGATGGAGCGCGTGCAACGCTCTGGAGAGCCGTCCCGTGGATCTCATGTAGGTCAGGGGCGCACCGAAGGGGTAAGCCCCTGCTGCGGGCAATTCTCTCAGGTCATCGGACAGAGCGACCGGCCAACAAGAGGGGGTATGTATGCACGCGCAGAGAACCAGTCTGTATCAATGGCACGCTTCGGCGGGCGCTCGCTTCACCAGCTTTGCCGGCTGGGAGATGCCGGTACACTACGCCGCCGGTGCTATCCAGGAACATCTGCTTACGCGCAATTCTGTTGGAGTTTTCGACATCTCACACATGGGGCAGGTCTACGTCCACGGTCCAAAGGCCGCCGCGTGGCTGACATCAATGGTCTCGGCGGACATCAATGCACTCGATGAAGGCATGAGTACCTACGCACTGCTCTGCCGGGAGGACGGAGGCGTCATTGACGACCTGTTTGTCTATCGGCTGCAGAAAGAGCGCTACCTGGTAGTGGTAAACGCCTCCCGTCGCGAGGCCGACGTAAACTGGCTGACCGACCATCTGCCCAAGGACGCGGTTACGCTGGAGGACAAATCCAGTCAAACCGCCATGATCGCGGTCCAGGGGCCCCGTGCAGCCGCTGTTGCTGCACACCTGCTGGGACAGGACCTGCTGCAACTGCCGCGATTTGGAATCAAGACCGTTCAGGCCGGCTTCCCCGAGAGCAAACAATCAGCCACGGTTGAAGTCGGACGCACCGGCTACACCGGCGAGGACGGGTTTGAGCTGTATCTGCCCGCAGATAGCGCGCCGGCGTGCTGGAGTGCGCTGTTCAGCGCCGCGGAGAAAATCGGCGTTGACGCCGGCCCCGTGGGTCTGGCGGCACGCGACACGCTGCGGCTGGAATCGGGATTTGCGCTGTACGGCCACGAACTCAGCGAGGACGTCACCCCGGTTGAGGCACGCCTGCTGTGGGCGTGCGATCTCGACCACGACTTCATCGGACGCGACGCAATAGTCGAGCGCAAGCAGCAGAAGCCCGCGCGCACGCTGCGCCGGCTGGTGATGAGCGCCTCGGCTGTGCCACGCGAGGGCTACAGCGTGCTGGACCAGAATCAGAAAGAAGTTGGCGTAGTGGTCTCCGGCGGGCCGGCGCCGTCGTGCGGCGGGTTTGTGGCCAACGCCTACGTTGACCGCGGCGTAGCTGCCGACGCACCGCTGATGGTTCAGGTCCGCAACCGCAGCGTCGCTGCGCGCCAGAACAAAGGCCCGGTGTACAACGCAACCTATCGCAGTGAGCCCAGCGCGGGATCGCTGTTTGACCGCCACGGCGAGTTCGCACAGCGCCATATCGGTCCCAACGCTGAAGAGCGTGCAGAAATGCTCGCGCTGCTGGGTCTGGAATCGATGGATCAACTGATCGAACAAGCGGTTCCGGAAGACATCCTGCGCAGCGAGCCGACCGAACTTCCCACCGCGCTGACCGAGGAACAACTGCTGGCGCGCATGCAGAGCATCGCCGGCAAGAACAGCGTCATGCGCAGCTTGATCGGCATGGGCTACGCGGATACCATCACGCCCCCGGTGATCCAGCGCAACATCCTGGAAAACCCCGGCTGGTACACCCAGTACACCCCTTATCAGGCCGAGATCTCGCAGGGCAGACTGGAAGCGCTACTCAACTTCCAGACCATGGTAATTGAGCTTACCGGCATGGACATCTCCAACTCATCGATGCTCGATGAATCAACCGCGGCCGCCGAAGCCATGATGATGGCGT
The DNA here is from genome assembly GCA_007693325.1 of Spirochaetaceae bacterium. Taxonomy (GTDB): domain Bacteria; phylum Spirochaetota; class Spirochaetia; order DSM-27196; family PWMO01; genus PWMO01. The sequence goes on along the minus strand of REDW01000132.1, from coordinate 15,174 downwards.
TGCGTAATACGCGCTCGTCGGACAAGCAGCGGCGGGTGTGGCTCAGCCCGGATCTGCATCCGCAGACCATTGCGCATCTGGAGCTGCGCGCCGAGCCGTTCGACATCGAAGTACTGGTAGCGCCCGAAGACGAGTGGGATGTGCAGCCTGGAGATATCGCGGGAATCCTGCAGTATCCGACCACCGCCGGAATTGCGCACGACTATCGCGCCGTGGTAGACAAGTTGAAGGCCGGCGGGGCTACCGTGATCGTTGCCGCCGACCTGCTTGCGTTGACGCTGCTGACGCCTCCGGGCGAATGGGGCGCCGATATAGTAGTTGGCAACAGCCAGCGTTTTGGTGTTCCAATGGGCTACGGCGGACCGCACGCGGCCTTTCTGGCGGCACGCAGTGCCATGAAGCGCCTGCTGCCAGGACGCCTGGTGGGAGTCAGCCACGACCGCGACGGCCGTCCGGCAATGCGGCTGTCGCTGCAGACCCGTGAGCAGCACATCCGCCGTGACAAGGCCACCAGTAACATCTGTACCGCCCAGGTGCTGCTGGCAATCATGGCTTCGATGTACGCGGCCTACCACGGGCCGGAGGGACTGCGCCGCATCGCGCTGCGGGTCACGGTGCTGGCCAATGCGCTGCGCGACGTTCTGCGAGCGCGCGGCGTACCGGTAGCCGAGGGATCGATCTTCGACACCGTGACCGTCTGCGCCGGACGAGTGGTTCAACAGCGAATGCTGGCTGCCGCCGGCGAAGCCGGCTTCAACCTTCGCGCATACGATGACGGAAAACTCGGCATCACGCTGGACGAGAAGAGCGATCTGGACGAGTTGCAGCGGCTGACACGCGCCCTCGGCTATCCTACCGGCCAGGAGGAGCTGCAACGCCACGTTGCGCGCACGCGCTACCGGCCGCAAAACGCGCTGGAACGCAGCTCGGGTTACCTCGAGCAGACTGTCTTCAATACGTATCACAGCGAGACGGCACTACTGCGCTACATTACCGGCCTGCAGAGCCGTGACCTCTCCCTGGCACAGTCGATGATTTCTCTTGGAAGCTGCACCATGAAGCTCAATCCCACCGCCGCTATGGTACCGATCACCTGGCCGGAGTTCGCTTCGCTGCACCCCTACGCTCCCGAGTGGCAGGCCGGCGGCTACCGCATACTCTCCGACGAGCTGTCTGCGTGGCTGTGCGATATCACCGGTTTCCACGGCTGTACCCTGCAACCCAACAGCGGGGCGCACGGCGAGTTCACCGGCCTTATGGTAATCCGTTCGTGGCACAAGAGCCGCGGGGACGGACAGCGCCGCATCTGTCTGGTGCCCGACTCGGCGCACGGTACCAACCCCGCCAGCGCTATTATGGCCGGCATGGACGTTGTGGTAGTCAACAGCGCCGCCAATGGGGATATCGACCTGGAGGATCTGGCGGCCAAGGCTGAGAAGCACAGCAAAGAGCTGGCTGCGCTGATGATCACCTACCCGTCAACCCACGGCGTATTCGAGCGCGGCATCCGCGAAGCCATCCGCATCACGCACGAGCACGGCGGCCAGGTCTACATGGATGGAGCAAATATGAACGCGCAGGTTGGCATCACCAGTCCCGGCGACGTTGACGCCGATGTATGCCATCTCAACCTGCACAAGACCTTTGCTATTCCGCACGGTGGCGGCGGCCCGGGTATCGGGCCGGTGTTGACCGCCGAACACCTGACCCCGTTCCTGCCGGGCACCCTGCACAATCCCGGCCCCACCGGTCTGGTAGTGGGTGCTCCGCTGGGCAGCGCAGGCGTAATGGCGATCTCCTACGGTTACATCGCCATGATGGGCAACGACGGCTTAAGATCGGCCACCGAGCACGCGATTCTGAATGCAAACTACATCGCCGAGCGGCTGCGCAAGCATATTCCGGTTGCCTTTACCGACCCCAACGGACGCGTAGCACACGAGTGCGTCCTGGACTTCCGCGCGGTGGAAAAGGAAACCGGTGTGACGGTGGAGGACGTTGCCAAACGCCTGGCCGATTACGGCTTCCACGCACCTACCATGTCGTGGCCGCTTCCCGGCTCGCTGATGGTGGAGCCTACCGAGAGCGAGAACAAGGCCGAGCTGGACAGATTCTGCGACGCGATGATCAGCATCATGCAAGAGGTGGACCAGATCCGCAAGGGCGAGATGCCGTTGGACAACAGCCCACTGCACAACGCACCACACACGCTACTGGACATGACCGGAGAGTGGGACAAGCCCTACACTCGCGAGGTTGCCGCCTATCCGGCGCCCTGGTGCCGTGAAAACAAGTTCTGGCCGGCGGTCAGCCGCATCGACAACGTGCACGGCGATAGAAATCTGGTCTGCAGTTGCGCTCCACTGGAGGCCTACCGGGCCGAGAAAGGCGAAGCGATAGCGTAGCTTGCCTCAGAGCGGGTAGCGAAGCACGCCGAGCAGGCGCGCCAGCTTGGCTGCGGTGAATCGCTCGCGCAGATAGTGCCCGTAGAGAAAACCGCTGCGCGCCCGGGCTTGGCTGAGACCCAGGTCTGCGGTGGTAGTCGGGCCGCCAACGCGCCGCAGCAGCCGCTCGATCAGCTCCGCTTCGGGCACGCTCGACAGAATGGCCTGCACGTCTTCCCAGCGCTCGATCAGCGTGCTGCGGAGCGCCGCTTCCCGCTCAGCGGGCATCTCGAGAAAACCTGCGTGTTCGGCAATAATGGTAGGCGCCATCGATCCGTAGGCAGCCTCGATTTCCGCCACGTCCCCGGCACGGCCTTCAGCCGCAGCTTCCTCAAGCAGCCGCCTGACGTCGCCGCGCGTCAACTCACGCAGCCGCGCGTACAGGCGCGCCACCAGAATTGTAGCCACACCGACCTGCGCACCGTGCAGCGGCTGCGGGCCACCGTCTTGAAGTCCACCCATCTCCCACAGGTGCGATATGTGGTGCTCGGCACCCGAGGCCGGACGCGACTCACCAAAGTCGAGCATACACAGCCCCGACTCCACCAGCGCCTGCATGAGCCGGCCCAGCCCCACATCGCTGTGCTGCGCAATCTCATCGATGCTGTCGATGCAGGTCTGCGCGGCCGCTCGCGACCGCAGTGCGATGGCCTCATCGTAGGCCTCGCCCCACAGCAACGCTCCAAGCCGCCAGTCGGCCGCGGCGGTGATCTTGCCCAGCATGTCACCCACGCCTGCGGCGGTCAGTTCCGCCGGTGCACGCTTCACCACAGCGGGATCGGCAAAAATTGCCAGCGGCGGCTGACTGTAGTGGGTGCGCTTGATTCCCTCGATTACCAGCGGCGCGCCGGCGGAGGTATAGCCGTCCACCGAGGCCGCAGTCGGCACCGATACAAACGGCATACCGAGCCGGAAACTGACGTAGCGCGTGATGTCGGTGATGGTACCCGAGCCAACGGCAACAAAGAGCGCCTCACCGTAGGGGCTGGCGGTCAGAACCCGCGCGATGCCGTACTCATCGGCGTGCAGATTATCGCCGCGCAGGATCACGCTACGCACCGCACGCCCGGCGGCAGCCAGCGCCCGCGCGCTGTTGTCTCCCGCGGCGGCAAAGGTGCGCGTATCGGCAACCAGCGTGATCGGCAAATCGGGAAACGAGTCGGCGCAGTAGGCAGCGAGACGCTGGAAAGCGTCATCGCCAATGTAGATCGGATCGATAGTGGGCACGCGGCTCTCCTCGAGCGGGATTGTAGCAGGAGTAGCGCTGGGGTGAAAGGGCACACAGCAACCTTGCCAACTGCAGCAAAAACCCCTATCCTTCCAATATGACTGCACTGAAGAGCCTCACGCTGCACTCGCTGCTGTTACGCAGCGAGCAGATGTTTGCCGATTACCCGGCGGTTGGCTTTGTTGATGGGCAATGCCTCGGCTACCACCAGCTCGCGCACGCTGTTCGCACATCCTCGGCTGCACTGCAAGCCCTGGGCGTTGCAGCCGGTGACCGAGTGGCTATCCTGAGCGAGAACATGCCCAATTGGGCCGTTGCCTACCTGGCGGTCACCACCATGGGCGCGGTGGTGGTACCGATACTGCCGGATTTCTCGCAATCCGAAGTTTCCAACATTCTGCAACACGCCGGAGCATCAGTTATCTTCAGCTCCAGCCGCCTGCAACCCAAGCTTGCGGACAGCGCTGGTCTGACAATCATAACCCTGGACAACTTCAGCGGCCTTCCCGAGCAAACGGCAGCCGCGCCGCCGCCTGCCGAGCCCCAAGAAGACGACCTCGCGGCAATCATCTACACCAGCGGCACCACCGGAAACTCAAAAGGTGTCATGCTGACGCACAAGAATATCGTCTCCAACGTTGAAGCGTCGCGGCCGCTGGCCGAGATGAGTCCCGGAGAATCACTGGTGTCGCTGTTACCGCTGTCGCACACCTACGAGTGCACCATCGGACTGCTGGTTCCGCTCTCCGGCGGCGCCTGCGTCTACTACCTGGACAAGCCGCCGTCCCCAAGCGTACTGATGCCGGCCCTGGCCAGAGTGCGTCCGCACATGATGCTGAGCGTCCCGCTGTTCATAGAGAAGATTTACCGCAACCGCGTACTGACACAACTTCAGAGCAAGGCCGTCCTGCGCGCAGCCATGCGGGTGGCTCCGCTGCGCGTTCTGCTGCACCGTGCCGCCGGCCGAAAGGTCAAGCGTATGTTTGGCGGACGGCTGCACTTCTTCGGCATCGGCGGTGCTGCGGTGGCTCCGGACGTTGAGCAGTTCATGCGCGACGCCAGGTTTCCCTACGCGGTTGGCTACGGTCTGACTGAGACCGCACCGCTGCTGGCCGGCTGCGGGCCCGGGACTACCGTATTCCGCTCAACCGGCCCCGCGGTTGACGGCGTTGAACTGCGGGTCGCTGATCCGGACCCCTCCACCGGCGAGGGTGAGATTCAGGCGCGCGGTCCCAACGTCATGCGCGGATACTATCGCGATCCCGAACGCACCGCCGAGAGCTTCACAGCGGACCGCTGGTTCAAGACCGGAGATCTCGGCACCATTGATGCGGACGGTAACGTCTTCATCAAGGGGCGGCTCAAGAACATGATTCTGGGCCCAAGCGGAGAGAACATCTACCCCGAGGAGCTGGAGGCGGTTATCAGCGCCGAGCCGATGGTGCAGGACTGCCTGGTATTGCAGAAGGGTGGGCAACTGGTGGCCCTGGTCAATCTCAACCTCGATGCGTTCAAGGAGTACCTGGCCGACATGCGCGGTGGCGTCAGCGACGAGTTTGATAGGCTGCGCGGCGAGGCCGAGGGCTACCTGAAGCAACTCCAGCAGCGGGTCAACGCACAACTGAGCGCGTTCGCGCGCATATCGCGCTTCATCCCGCAGCTGGAGCCGTTTGAGAAGACACCGACCATGAAAATCAAACGCTACCTCTACGAGGCGCGTCTGAGTCAGTGAGCACTTGAGTCAATGACAACGTTGCCGTCGCGAATGATCACATCGCGCGGCGCCGAGATACGCATTGCGTCGATTACCGACGCCGCGTTCATCAACACCAGGTTGGCCCTGCAACCAACCTCCAGCCCGTAGCCGGGCAGCTGCATGATGGTTGCAGGGTAGCCGGTCACCGTATCAAACATCGTCCGCAGCGCGTCCAGCCCCATCATGTGGCCGATATGGGCGCCCATCCTGGCAACCTCGGTCATGTCGGCGTTGCCGAGAGGGTACCACGGATCCTCGTTGCAGTCCTGTGCGCAGGCAACCGTAATCCCCGCAGCCAGCAACTCCTTGATCGGCGCCATTGCTCGGTGCCGAGGGTAGCTAAAGTGTCCGCCCAGGTGGATATTGATCAGCGGGTTGCAGATCACGTGAATACCGGCACTCACCATCATCGGGATCAGCTTGCGGCTGACGTAGTAGCGGTCCATAACCGCGGTAGCGGTGATGTGAGACGCGGTCACGCGCCCTGACATACCCAGCCGGTCGGTCAACGCGGACAAGGTTTCCACGTGGCGCGAGTTGGGATCGTCGCTCTCGTCGCAGTGCACATCAACCAGCAGACCGCGTTCCTGCGCAATCTGCATCAGCTCGTGCAGGCTGTCGCTGCCCTGTTGATACATCGGCTCGTTGTGGGGAATACCGCCCACCACGTCCACGCCCATGTCCAGGGCGGCCAGCAGCTGCTTCTTCACCGCAGGCGCCGAGTAGTAGCCATCCTGCGGAAAGGCAACCAGCTGAATATCGATGCGGTCGCTGAGATCAGCCTTGAGTTGTGTCAGCGCACGCGCTCCGCGCAGCTGCGGATCGCAGACATCCACGTGCGAGCGGATCGCCTGAATACCCATGCTGAACGCGTGCGTGCAGTAGCGCTTTGCGCGCTCGTAGACGTCCTCCTCGGTGAGCGTCTCCTGCTTGTAGCGCGCCCAGTTGTCAATGCCTTCGCGCAGGGTGCCGCTGGAGTTCGGCACCCGCGTGAGCACGGAATCCAGATGGAAATGCGCATCCACAAACGGCGGGATCGCCAGGCGACCCGCGCCGTCCACCGTCTGCCGAGCGGGCGCCTCGATCTGAGGCGCCACCTGCTCGATCCTGGCTCCGCTGACCGCGATATCCACCGGATCCGTATGGTTGGGCGTATGCACGTTTCTGATCAGCACGTCGACCATGGTTCCCTCTGTGTAGTTGCGGCTCAGCTGGCCGAACTCTGGTCCAGCATCTGGTGTTCCTGACTCAACCCCACCGCCTTCAGAATTATATCCAGAATAATGTACACCACAACCGCAGCTACGATGCCGTTAATCGGCGGAACGCCGGGCGAAGTGTAGGCGATGATTGAAGCGATAATGTAGGCACCGATACCCGAGTAGTTGAGCTTCTTCAGCTTCACCTGGTCCAGCCGCGGATACTTGCCTTTATGTTTGTAGAAGAAGTCCGCCATGATCACGCCGCCGATCGGCGGGATAAACGTACCCAGCAGCACAAGGTAGGGCACCAGCCAGTCGTACATGCCCAGGATAGCCAGAACAGTACCGATAGCAGCACCGATAATGGTCAACCGTTTGCGGTTCTCGGTGCGCAGCATGTTACAACCGGCAACCGAAAAGTTGTAGACCGTGTTGTCCTGCGTAGTCCAGATGTTCAGAAAAAGCATGATGATACCGGCCAGCAGCAGCCCCTGCATGGTCAGAACCTGGACGATATCGGCTTCCTGGTAGACGATTGCGCCGTAGGCGCCGGCAAACACCATCAGTCCGTTGCCGATGAAGAAGGCAAACAGACTGGCAAGTACCGCTATCCTGGCCGTTTTAGCAAAGCGGGTCCAGTTGGTTGCCTGCGTACCGCCGCTGACAAAAGTACCAAACACTATGGTGATTGCAGCACCCCAGGTCATGGTCTCACTCGGCACAATCTGCAACAGGCCAGACAGGCCGCCGACCTCTCGAGTTGAAATCCCGAAGCTCCACAGGATAAGGATCAGCATTGCGGGGACTGAAACCACTGACAGCCGCTCCAGGCCGCGATAACCCACGTACGCGGTCCAGCAGAATGCAAAGCCGAAGAAGATCATCAGCGGGATTGTGACTGCCGGCGCCATCTCCAGTAACTGCACAAAAATGATTGCCACCGTTGCGGTGCCCCAGGCGTACCAGCCGATCTGGGTGAAACCGAGCGCAAAATCCGGCCACTTGCTGCCGGCGTCACCAAACCCGAAGCGCGCCAGCAGCACCGAGCTCAAGCCGGTCTTGAAGGCTACGTAACCGAGCACCGCAACGTAGGCCCCCAGCAGCAGGTTGCCGATGACGATGACCCACATCAGCTGCGCAAATGGAAACGCAACTCCCAGGCTGCCGCCACCCCACATGGTTGCAGTGAAGAACGTAAACCCGAGCAGAACAACCGATGTAGACCACAAACTCTTGCGATTCTCCAGCGGCACTTCTGTCAACGGGAAGTCTTCCCTGACCTCGATCTTCTTTGGTTGTACAGAACTCATTCAGTAACCTCCTACGGCATCTGAACTGCAAGGATAAGCCGGAGAGCTACACCCTCCGGCCGTGGATTATAATCCGGGTTGTCAGCAACTGCAATCGGAATTTCTCGCTGCTGCGCCTACAACACCTCGAGTGCCTCGTGCGCCCACTCGTCAATCCGGCCGAGTTCCCACGCCAGGTGCAGCACCGTGTAGCGGCTGCGGATGTCTTTGGCCCACGCGATCGAGGCAAACGCACGCTGCCGGTCCGTGACACCCAGATCGGCAAACCGCAGCGGGCAGCCGGCCTGTTGCAGTTCCGCCCGGATGGACCGGTGCGTACGCAGCGTGCGCTGAACTTCGGCCTTCAGCTCGGGCCAGCTTGCGCGCAGCGCTTCCAGCCGTCCTCGCAGCTGATCGGGCGTCGGGTAGCCGGCCTTCGCGTGCGGCAGAACTGCGTCAAACAGCACACCGAAACGCTCGCGCAGCAGCTGCAGATAATCGGCCCACGGCGCCAGCTCTGCAACGCGCGCCTCGATATCAAAGCCCTGCATGTCAACGTCCAGCAGCTTCTCGTAGACAAAAGCGGCCGCGATTGTGCCTACTCCCACCTGGCAGCCGTGGAAGTCGTGTGCCAGGCCGTGAGCGTGCGCGGTCATGTCGAGGTAGTGGCTGACCAGGTGCTCGCCTCCCGAGGCGGGCGAAGAGCTACCGGCAATGGTCATGGCAAAACCGGAGAGCATCAGCGAGGCCGACAGCCGGTCGATGGCGTCACGATCGCGCTGCGGCAGCTTTGCGGCCACGCCGTCGAGCAGCTGTGACCCCTCTTCTATGATCTGCATCGCCTCGGCCGAATGGTGCGAGCCGGTCAGTCGCGCGGAAACAATCCAGTCCGAGTTGGAGACAGGCTTGGACATCAGGTCCCCCAGCCCGCTCTGGATCATGCGCAGCGGCGATTCAGCCAGCACGTCAAGATCGGCTATAATGGCGCGCGCCGGCTGGCACGGCTGGGTGGTCTTGACGCCGTGCTGCAGAATGGCGGCTATGCTCGAGGTGTAGCCGTTCATGCTGGCGGCAGTAGCCACACAGGCCATTGGCAGGCCGAGCGCGCTGCAGGCATACTTGACGATATCGTTGATGGTACCGCTGCCAACGGCAACCGCCGCGGTGGCGCCGCTTGCTTGCAGCTGTTGGGTGCACAGCGCTATGCTGTTATCATCGCACAGCGGTTGGTGTCCGTCCGGCGGCGGCGCAACATCATAGCGCTGCCAGCGCACCCCGGCGGCATCCAGGGTTGCGGCCAGCCGTTTGCCCGCCACCTCCCAGGTGTTGTCGTCCACCGCCACCAGCCACAAACCCTCGCCCAGCAGCTCGCGCAGCGCCGGGTAACACGCCTCAATTGCACCGCGGCTCTGGATGACCGCCTTGGTTGCCAGCCGGTCACTGAAGCGCCTTATGGTTGCCTGCATCAGATCACTCATGGTTGTGCGTTCCTCTCTATTCGTTATAATCGAGCCGACTATATCACAGGCAAGCTGCGCTGGTCAGGCACGCCGGAGCGCGTGTAGACAACCGTCCCCAGCGCTGCTACGCTGTGTGCAGGTCAAGAGGGAGCATGAAGATACTAATTGCCAGCGCAGAGCCGGAAGATGCACAGCTGGCGGCAGATCTGGGTGCAGCCGGCATTCTCACTAACCCTGCCCTGCTGGCCCAGACGGGCCCGGAATGGCGCAAGCGGCTGGCTGCGGCCATGCAGCTGACCGACGGCTCGGTGCACATGCAGACAACTGAACGCAGTACGGAGCGTATCCTGGCGCAGTTTGAACAGTTCCGGCGCCTTGCCGGCGAGCGCCTGGTGGCAACTGTCTGCATGAGCCAGACTGGAATGGCGGCGGCGCGCAAGCTGCAGGAGTCGCTGATACCAACCAACATCACCGCGGTGGTGACGTTTAACCAGACCACCGTTGCTGCGCAATCGGGCGCAGACTACGTATCAATCGGCTTTGACCGAGTAGCCGAGGGCGGGCCCGAGGGCGTGGCGCGCCTGATCGAGCAGCTGGCCGTCTACCTGGCGCGTCACACGCTGGGAACACAGATTGTGGCTACCGACGTGCGCAACCCCGATCAGTACCACCACGCGGCTGAAGCCGGGGCACATCTGGTAGCTGCCCCCGCCGGACTGCTGGCCACGATCATCGGTCACCACCTGACCACCCGCGCCATCGACGAGTTCGAGGCTGCCTGGAAATCGATAACGACAATCAAGTAGCCGCAGACAGCCGGAGGTTCAAAGCCGTGGCTCAATCAGTGCTGTTCATTGTCTCGCACGATATCGCTCCGCTACCCGCTGCTGCGAAGCTGCTCCAGCACCCAGTCCGTACGCAGCGCGCTCTCGCCGGTACTCGGGCTCTGCCCCCTGCCGAGCAGCTCATCGGTTACCATCTGGATCAACGGCTGCTGCACGTGTTGCGGTGAATCGAAGGTCAGCTCCTGATTGCCGTCGGCGCCCAGAATCCGTAGCGGAGCTGCTACGTCGAGCACCGGCACCACCATGCGCCCCTGGCTACCGTAAATTGTGACCTGGTCCTCCTCTCGGTCCAGAGTGAAACACCAGTTGCCGCTGCCGTGAACGCCCGACTCAAAGACCCATGCGCCCGACACCATATCTTCTACCGCATAGTACCCGCCCTGGTTAGCGGCAAAGCCTTTGACCTGGCGAATCGGACCAAAGAAGAAGTCCAGCAGATCGAGAACGTGTGAGCCAATGTCCAGGATCAATCCTCCGCCGGACAGCTGCGGACGCACCCGCCACGGAAGCTCGCCGGTTGGCGGCACCTCGACCGGCCGGGTGTGCATAGATGCGTGAACGTAGCGCACATCACCGATGCGCCCCTGCTGCAGCAGTTCGCGCGCCGCGCGATACTTGGGCAGGCCGCGGCGGTAATAGGCAACGTGGAGTGGTACGGAGTGAGCCTTGCACGCAGCTACCGCCTCACTGCTCTGGCTGTAACCAATCCCCATCGGCTTTTCGCAGTAGATCGGCTTGCCCGCCTCGGCAACCTGTTTAATATACGCTACGTGCGTGACTGGCGGGCTGGCAATATAGACCGCGTCCACCTGCGCATCGTGAATCAGGCTATCGGCGTCGCTGTACCATTTTGGCACACCGTGACGCCTGGCGTAGTCAGCTGCCAGATCTGCATTGCGCCGCATAACCGCGACAAGCGTCGAACCGGCGGCTTTCTGAAACCCTGGTCCACTTTTTCTCTCAGTCACATCGCCGCAACCGATGATTCCCCATCGAACCTGTTCCATATGCTCCCGCCTCCGTATAGCTACACATCTACCATACACCAAGTCCGGACGAACTGGTATATTTGGACAGAGGCAAGGTTCTGTTGACCACGGCGCGGCGCCGGATTATATTCTGCAGGTGAAAAGAGTACCACATGCACGCTACGCAACAGTAGCGCTACTGCTGCTTCTGGCTGCCGTAGCCGCACCGGCCCAGGAGCAGAGTCTTAGCCTTTCTCGCTTTCTGGAGCTGGTAGAGCAGAACAGCCTCGATCTGGAGCGGGCGCGTACCGAGCGCCGCCAGGCACAAACCGAAGAGACAATTGCGCGCTCGGCAACCCGCCCGGCGCTGTCGGCGCGCGCCGGCTACACGCGTAACCTTATGCAGGTCGAACAGAGCGTTCCGATTGGCGCTGATACTTCGGGACCCGGTGACTTTGCGCCGCTGGTAACCGAGGAAGTCACCGTCAGCAGCGACAACGAGTACAGCGTCGGCGTTGAGCTGCAGCAGTTGATCTTTGATTTGCGCGCCTTCCGCGCGCTGGAGGCCAGCCGCCGCTTCAGCGCCATGACCGCAACCACCTTTGAGGTACAACGCCAGGCGGTACTGACGGCTGCCAAGAAGCTGTTCTACCGCACTATTCTGCTGAACGAGGTGCTCGAGGTGCGCCGTGCCGCCGAAGAACTGGCGTTTGAGAACTACCAGGACGTGCAGCGGCGCTACGACGCCGGGGCGGTGGCACCGCTGGACCTGCTGCGTGCCGAGCTCAACTGGAAGACCACCGTCCCCGAAACAACGCTTGCCAACCGCAATCTGCAGATTGCGCTTTCCAACCTGAAGCACGTTGCAGGTATCGATCCTGACGCCGCCATCAGCCTCGAGGGGACGCTGGAGCGCCACCCGGAGAGGCCCGCGGACGCCGATCTTTCGCAGGCGCTTGCCGAGCGGCCCGACTATAACGCGCTGCAGGGCATGCGCTCGTTGCGCGAGATCGAGGTGGCCGCCGGCCGCGCCGAGTTCTACCCTTCGGTTTCCGGCTCGCTCAGTTGGGGCTGGAACGCCGCCGATGACGGGTTTTCGCTGGACGACGGAACTCAGCGCATGAGCGCCACGCTGCAGCTGCAGCTTCCGCTCTACAGCGGTGGCGCGCGCAGCGCGCGGCTGCAGCGCGCGCGACTCCAGCTGCACGATGCCGATACCGAGATTCAACAGAAAGTGGACGATGTTCGCACAGATCTGCGAAACATCGAACTGACCTTGACCGAAGCGGAGGAGCGCATCGAGCTGGCGCGGCAGTCGCTCGAGACCGCCGAGCTGGCCTATTCCATCACCGAGATTTCAGCCGAGAGCGGAGTCTCAACCCAACTCGAACTGAAGGATGCGCGCGTCAGCCTGGTTCAGGCGCAACTGACCTACTATTCGGCGACATTCGACTACCTTTCCGCCTACTTCGACTGGCAGCAGGCGGTTGGACGCGGCGCAGACGGGCTCTGAACACGACGCTCGTTAGCGGCCCGTTGGAGCAAAGTATGGCAAGACGAGTCCTATACCTGTGTATGACCGCGGGCATCGGCCTGCTTGTGCTGCTATCGGGCTGCGCGCGTCAGGATGCCGCTGCCGCGCAGTTCAACGGCGCAGCAACAGACGATGACGGCCGCATCCTGGTGCGGGTGGTAGAGGTCCAACGCTCGGATTTTGTCGAGTACGGCCGCTACTTCGGTGAAGTGCGCGGAATCCGCCAGGCCACCCTGCAGTCCGTCTCGGGCGGCACGGTAGAGGAGTTGCACGCCCAACCCGGTGATCCGGTGCGCCGCGGTCAATCGCTGGCACGCATCGAAGCCGAACGCGCCGAAACCGGCTGGCAGACCGCCCGGCTGGCCGAGCAACTGGCGCACGAAGACTACCAGCGCGAGAGCCAGTTTCTGGAGCAGGGATTGACTTCGCGCCAGCGCGTGGACCAGCTGCGTCTGCAATGGTTGCGCAGCCGCTCCAATCGGATCGATGCCGAAGCCGTGCGCGAAGGAGCACTTGCCATCAGCCCGCTGGACGGAATCGTGACCGCGCGTCACGTAGAGCTTTATGACGAGTTGGTGCCGGGGGCGCCAACCTACAGCGTTGCGGACCTGTCGCGCATGAAAGTCACCGTGGGCGTACCGGAGGCAGATATCGCCGGCGTCCGCCGCCTGGGAGATGCGCGGATCAGCTTTGTAAGCTTTCCCGATCGCAGTTGGAGCGGAGAGACCACCAGCTTTGCACGGCGGCGCTCTGAGCGTGGGCTGACGTTTGATGTTGAGATCGAGCTCGACAACTCCGACGGAACCCTGCTGGCGGGACAGACGGCACGCGTAGAGCTGGCGCTGCGCACGCACCCCAACAGCGTGCAGATTCCCTCGCGCGCAATTGTCACGCGGGCCGGCCAACCGGCGGTGTTTGTGGTTGAAGAAGGCGTTGCGGTGCAGCGGCCGCTGCGCACCGGTCCGTCCGACACCAGCCACACGCTGGTGCTCGAGGGACTCGGCGGCAATGAACTGCTGGTGGTGGAAGGCATGAATCGGGTCACCGACGGCTCACCGGTCCGCAGCGTGGTCCGGGAATAACGCATGATCCGCCTCTTCATAGACAAGCACATGGCAGTTTTCGGCCTGGCGGCGCTGATTGTGATCGTTGGGGCGGTTGCCTACGTTTCGCTGCCGCGCGAGTCTGCACCCGAGATATCGCAGCCCTACATATTTGTGACCACCAGCTACCTCGGTGTGTCGGCAGCCGATATCGAGTCGCTGGTTACCGAACGCATCGAGCAGGAAATCGACGGACTGGACGGCCTGGTTACGCTGACCTCAGAGAGTCGGCAGAACCTGTCGTTTATCTTTGCCGAATTCAGCTCCGATGTTAGCGTTGAAACTGCGCTGCAGCGGGTCAAGGACCGTGTTGACCTGGCGCGACCGCAGTTGCCCGCCGACGCCGATGAACCGCTGGTACGCGAATTCAGCGTTTCGGACTGGCCGTTCTACGTGCTGGTGCTGTCACACCCCGACGGCGTCGGTGTAATCGAGGAGAGCGCAAACACGCTGAGCGACGCCATAGAGCGCCTGCCGGGCGTTCTCGAAGTGGACATGACCGGCCAGCCATCGCGCGAGGTGGCAATCGAGCTGGACTCCTACCGGATGGCCTCCTACGGATTCTCAATCGACGATGTCATCTCAACGGTCCAGCAGGAGCACGTCTCGATCCCGGGGGGCGTGCTGCGTAACCCCGAACGCAACTATAACCTGGCAATTACCGGTGAGCTCGGCGAGGTGCGCGAGTTCGAGGATCTCTACGTGGCCGCTAACGGCGTGTCGGTGAGATTGGCCGATATTGCAACGGTGGCAATGCGAGAATCGCTCGATGAGACGCGCTCCCGGTTAAACGGCGAGCCGGCTATCACGCTGTCGGTCAAGAAACGCATCGGCGCAAATATCCTGGACGTGGCCGAAGCCATCAGGCTGCGGGTGGAAGAGCTGCGTGAAGAACTACCCGCGGCAACCGAGCTGACCGTCTCGTACGATGAATCGCGCTATATCAGCAATATGATAGCCGATCTCGAGAACAACATGGCAAGCGGATTCCTGCTGGTGATAGCGGTTACCATCTTCTTCCTGGGTCTGCGCAACTCGCTGTTTGTCTCGCTGGCAATCCCGCTTTCGATGCTGCTCTCGTTCTTCATCCTGCAACTGCTGGGTATCACGCTCAATATGATTGTGCTGTTCAGCCTGATCCTGGCGCTCGGGATGCTGGTGGACAACGGCATTGTGATTGTGGAGAACATCTTTCGCCACGCTTCTATGGGCAAGGACCGCGTGCAGGCGGCTATTGACGGCGCGGGTGAAGTGGCCGCCCCGATCATGGTCAGCACACTGACCACGGTACTGGCGTTCTTTCCGATCATCTTCATGCCCGGACTGATGGGCGATTTCATGAAGT
>REDW01000026.1 GCA_007693325.1 Spirochaetaceae bacterium | reverse complement strand
TTGGTGGTTGTGCTCGGCTCTCATCATAAAGCGCTGCCGGCGCTACGTCAATCGTCGCGTTCCCCGTACCGGCAACCACACCTTCCGAACTAATCGAAACTGTCAATACGCTCGTGGCTGGGATCTTATCTGATATTGCGCCGCAGAAGGACATCCTCGATATTCCGTTTTCCGTCGATTACCGCATGAATCAGGACCTGGTCGCTGTCTATCGTGTAGAACAATCTCCACGGTGGTAGAACCAATTCATGATACTTCGTGATATTCTGGCGCTCCAATTCTGGAATCACACGTCCTGATTGGGGTTGCTGCAACAGTTGTTGGACCTCCGCATCGATCGTGTTTACGAATGATTCAGCCTGCCGGGTTGAGTGATTATCGAGAATCCAGGAAACGATGTCGTCGAGATCTTGTGCGGCGATAGTGGACCAGATGATTCGAATCATCGATAGCTCGGCATTCTATTTGTGGTCTTTTATTCGATTCCGGACCACCGCTACCGCGTCCTCATGAGATACAATTCTCTCATGTTGAACGTCGTGATCGCTCTGAGAAATCAGCTTCATGAAACCGAGAGCATCTTTCATCTCCTGAAACGACGCCGTATCGAGAAGTACCGCAGTTGCTTCACCATTCTGGGTGATCACGATCGGGCGGTGAGATTCATTCACTTGACGAAGCATTTCAGCGGCATTCGATTTGACGTAGGAGATTGATCGGATGTCGGACTGTAAATTCATTGCGCCTCCAGTCCGAATATAGTATCCTTTATGGTCTTCATAGTCAATCCATAGTGACAAGCCGGCGCAGGAGAGCCTCGCCGAGTACGTCACGCGCCCGCCGCCGGCGCATTGAGCTTGGAGATAGCTTCTGCGCTATGTTGATACGTTGGACCTATGCGACAACAATACGTTTTACCTGCAAGTCTTTTCGGTGCTGTTCGGCATTCCAAAGATCGTACTGAGTCTGCTGGTTCAACCAGCTTTCCGCTGTGGTATCAAAGGCAATTGATAGGCGAATGGCCATTTCCGGGCTAATCCCGGCACGCTCATTAAGGATCGCGCTCAATGTCTTGCGACTGACACCCAAGGCCTTTGCGGCCTCGGTGACCGACAGATCCAGTGGCTCAAGACAAAGCTCTCGAATCACTTCGCCTGGATGTGGAGGGTTGTGCATTAGCATGGTCACACCTCAATGATAGTCTTCATAGTTCACGTCCTCGGCATCTTGACCTTCGAAGCGAAAGGTGACGCGCCAATTTCCACTGACATCTACAGCCCACGTAGCGGCCCGATTTCCTTTCAGTTCGTGAAGCCGAAGGCCGGGAAGCCTCATGTCCTGCGGCCGTCTCGCAGCATGGAGCCGACCGAGTATCAGACGGAGTCTTTTCGCATGTGGCCCCTGGACTCCGGAAACGCTTCCGGTTTCGAAGAAACGCCTGAGGCCCCGATGCTTGAAACTCCGAATCATCCCCAATAGTGTAACGCGTCAGGTTACGGGTGTCAATCACACATAACGACGGGCGTCACCTGCGGTGACTATCTCCAGCGCGTCGCGCGAATTCTGCAACATCCTCTCGTGATCTGCTCTTGAGCGCCGCTTCACGCTTGCACCGGGAGACAGGTTTTCTCTATGCTTCGGCTTGCGATAGGATGAACCGTGATGCAGGCTACACCCGATCATGCGCTGGTGCGCTTTGACAACGTACATTTTTCCTACCTCGATGCCGCGGACGGAGCTCAAAACGCAGTCTTCAATGGACTCTCGCTTGAGGTCCCCTCGGGAGTGGTGTCGCTGGTGGGCCAGAACGGGGTCGGTAAGTCAACCTTTCTGCTGCTTGCCGGCGCGCGGCTTTTCCCATCTGCCGGCAGCGTCACCACCGGCGGCGTTGATACGCGCCGGTTTGCTCGCGCCAACGTTGATCCGGAGATCGAGCAGCAGCGTAACCGCCTGGTTTCGTTCATCTATCAGAATATGGACTTCGAGACCGAAACACCGATCGGCGAACTGATGGACTATGTCTATGCCGAGGGGTACTATCAGGACAAGCACGCCGACTTTGTGCGCCGTGTACAGGCCGAGCTGGAGCTGACCGACCTGCTGGGCAAGAAGACCCAGGAGCTCAGCAAAGGACAGCTGCAGCGCACCATCATCGGGTTCAGCCTGCTCTATGGATCTCGCATCGTGCTGATGGATGAGCCGGTGTTTGCGCTGGAGGAGCCGCGCAAAGAGCGCGTCTTTGGCTTCCTGGTCGGCATTGCGGCTGAGCTGGGGATAAGCATCTACTATTCGGCGCATAATCTCGACCTGACGCGCCGCTACAGTGAAACGCTGATGCTGTTCTACAAAGATGGATCGGTGCGCGTGGGCCCCACTGCGGAGCTGCTGCAGCGCGAGACCATCGAACAGGCCTTCCAGGTGCCCTACGACATGCTGCACCACAAGGAGTACCTGTTCCGCGAAATGCTGGCTACGCTGGGCCGGGCCACCGCTGCCGACAAGGACGCTGATCACTCCTGAGCATCGGCCTGGCAGCCGATCTTGACGATTGCGGCTGCAACAAAGAAGCGCAGCGCCGGGTTATCGTGAATCACGGCGTCTTCCAGCAGCTCCTCCAGGGCTGCAAAGGCTGTGTTGCCGGTTACCTGCTGCAGTTCGTAAAGCGCTTCGGCTGCGCCGCTGAGCGCATCCGGATCGCCCTCGATCATGGCCGCCACCGCGGATTTCTCCTGACTGACAACCGGTCCGGCCGCCATCCTCTGTGCCGCGGGTTGACGGAAGCACTCGTTCTGGAAGTCTTCCAGCTGTTCGATGGCCTCCTCGGGGTCATTCAGGAAGGCCGAGTAGAGTGGGTAGAACCATTGCTCAATCTGCAGCAGAGCGGCCAGCGCCAGGATGATTTCATCAGCCGCGTAATGCGGCAGGGCAGGCTTGTGCAGGGAGTCGATAAGTACTGGTATAGAACCGCTGGAACCCAGCTGTTTGAGCGCCGTGGCGGCGTGGATTAACAGCAGCGGGTTATCAGTCTGTTCCAGTTGACGCTCGATCTCGGGGATCGCCTGGCCGTCTTTCAGGCGTGCCAACGCCACCATGCTCTTGGCGGCCAGAAGGTAATCAGCTGAACGCAGCGCGGCACGCAGAACCGGTTTGGCCTCGCTGATGCCTTTGACGCCGGCCAGCCGCGCTGCAATGGAGGCGGTGGTGAACTCGCGGTGCTGGATCTCCTCCAGGATTGCCGCAGTCACCCGCCTGTCTAGCGGCAGGTGCACCAGCGCTTCCAGCGCCTCGTTGCGTACCGCGAAGCTCGGTGATTTCAGCATTGGCAGGATATCCGAGAGTGCCAGCTGCGAGCTCGAACCGGCAATCTCGTGGATTACCTGCTGCTGCCCGGAGATTGTGGTGGTGCGGTCGAGGCGGTTGAGCAGCGTGATGGTGCGCATGTCTCGCAGCGAGAGCATCGCGCTCAAAGCGCTCAGGGTGCTGGTTGCGCCGAGACGCTCGAGTGGAATCATAAGGCGGATGCAGAACAGTGCGATCAGCGCCAGCAGCACGAAAAAGATTCTGAACTGCACCGTTACCGAAGCGATGCCCAGTGTGGCCAGAGCGTCCAGAATCATCCCACCAGCCAGTGAACCGATACTGCCCCCGAGCCCTAGCGTCATGAAGAAGACAATACCCAGGTTGAGTCGGTCCTTGGGCGAAATCAGTGCAAAGAAATAGGTCTGCGCGCAGTAC
This sequence comes from Spirochaetaceae bacterium, assembly GCA_007693325.1. GTDB lineage: Bacteria > Spirochaetota > Spirochaetia > DSM-27196 > PWMO01 > PWMO01. The sequence goes on along the minus strand of REDW01000026.1, from coordinate 1,174 downwards.
TCACCGCCGGTAAAACCCATAGTGGCCAGGAAAAATATCAGGCCAAGGTGCAATAGCAGCGTTGTTCCGGTGAACGCCGGAGAGAGTATCGCCGGAATCATGCTGAGCAGAAACACGCAGGTGTAGCTGAGCAGCATCGGCTTGGCGCCGAGGCGGTCGATCACGTGACGCGCCAGGAAGCCCATCACAACCCATCCGGTACTACCTATCACGGTGTAGAGCATGGTGGTGCTGTCCGGTTGAACGTAGACCTGGCGCGCATAGACTACCAGAAAGGTTCGCGCTGCGCCCGAGAGCGCGGCAAAGACCGCAAACGACGCTATCAGGCGGCGAAAGTTCGGCTCCGCCATCGCGTTACGCGCGGCGCCCAGGATACCCTCAGCGGCACCCTCACTGACACCCGACGGTTCCGGCAGGCGGGTGATCAGCCACGCTCCAAACAGGCCCAGCGCGATACCGGCGCTCATCAACAGCGAGTAGCGGCCAATCGGGGGGTCACCGCTCAGCAGCCCCGCCACGCTGAGGCCCGCCACAATTGAGGTAACCGCGGTTATGACCTGGAAGCGCGCCAGGAAGCCGCCGCGATCCCTGCCGGCCGAGATCTCACCCATCAGCGGGCTGTTGGCCACCAGACCCACGCCGCGGGTGATTTGAAATCCCAGCACGCTGACCAGAATAAGGGTGTAGCCGAGCGCGATGTTTCCGGCGCTCAGCACCAGCGAAGAGAACACCAGCGGCACCATAAACAGGTAGCGCAGCGTCCAGCCGGTGGCAAACAGCCGTACCACACCGAAGCGCACCACCATGCGCCGTCCTACCAGCATGAAGAAGAACGAGACGTAGGGCAGCGCCGCCACCAGCCCGATGAAGCTGCTCGACGCCTCGATGCGCAGCAGGTAGAGCGTCAGAATGTTGCCGGTCAGCAGAAAGTACGAGAACGTGTTGAAAATGGTAAACAGGTTAAAAGTCTTGCGCGCGCGTGCACGCGCCGCCGGTCGGAGTCCGCTTCGTGCCATTAGGTTGTGATCCGCTGACAGCCTACGCCAAATGCGCTGTCTTGACAATCAGCGGGCGCTGTGCTAGTTTTGGGCTTCACAAATCGGGCTGTAGCGCAGTGGTTTAGCGTACCGGTCTGGGGGACCGGGGGTCGGCGGTTCAAATCCGCCCAGCCCGA